>CAYNDN010000200.1:0-8446 GCA_964395075.1 uncultured Lentimicrobiaceae bacterium
CACAATATCATACATCTGACCATTATACTCAAACTCTTTTGAATGAACCCAACGAAGTTTAGTTTGAGATTCTTCTTTTGTGAATTTCAATAAAACAAGTTCTTCTTTGTCTATACCTGCAATAATTTGCCGCTTAACTTCCTTTTTAATCTGTTTCTTTTGGTAATGTAAAAAAGTAAATGTAGCAGCAATTGGTGCTATCAAACAGAACAACAATAATATGCCAGCTACTTTTCCTTTCATAAAATAAAATTGGTTGCTAAAGTAATCAAATTGAGCAAGGTAAAAATTGCACTCTTTGACAAAGCTTTGGTTGCAGCATTGGCTCGTGGGGCTTTGGCAATGTGTGCAATGTGGGTCGGCAATTGTTTTAAAAAATGTGCGATGGGCAAAAAATAAAAAACATTGCGTCGGCATGAGTGTCGGCTTTCTGGTCTTGTCAATATTTCTTTTTTCTGTCCTTTCACAATGGTTTACTTTTCAATTTTCTGTTTGTCGTTTCTGGTTCTTACACTTGGCGGTAACGGTCCCGGGCTATGAAGCGTTGCGGTTTTTATCCTAAATTTTTCTTGTTTATAATATGCTATTTGTGAGCAATCCATTTCATTTTAAATCCTTATCCCGCAATGCTTTATGAGCCCGTGTTAGCAACTGGGCGTTCATGTCTTTCTGGTGTTGGGGCAGATATACTTATCCCGCCTTTTTGGTTAGGCGTTGGCCTACTGCGAAAGCGGGATGTGTATAGCTGCGAAGTGCTGGCATCAATTGTCT
This sequence comes from uncultured Lentimicrobiaceae bacterium, assembly GCA_964395075.1. Classification (GTDB taxonomy): domain Bacteria; phylum Bacteroidota; class Bacteroidia; order Bacteroidales; family 4484-276; genus SABY01. Next base: position 772 of record CAYNDN010000200.1, read on the forward strand.
TATTCTATTCCATAACTGTCATTTTTTTAGAATCAGTAATCTGTCCGTTAATATTGATGGAATAGAAATAAATTCCATTTTTAAGTCCGTTTGCATTGAAATCTATGTAATGGCTACCTTTTGTTTTTGTTCCTTCGTTAATAGAGCTTATCAACTGACCAGTGTAGTTGTAAACATTCAATTGAACTGTGGATTCATTTTCAAGTTTGTACCAGATTTGGGTATTAACGCTAAATGGATTGGGTACATTTTGTAGCAATTTTCCTTCTTGCAGTTCTGCAATGTTTCCTTTCATAGTCTCATTCATTGGGTCACCAGGAATCAATGACAACAAATAATCCCTGTTTTCGAAAAACTGCTTTTTTGTTTCGGGTTTGTATTGAACAAGGTTTCCGGTGTGGGCAGATTTGTATGCACTGTTTTCCATCACGAAGTAAACATATCCAAGGTCGATTATAGCAAAAATGCTATCCTCCATTGTTTCAGGATCAAGAATTATGTTTTCGTAGTAACTGATGGCATCGGGCCAGTTTTCGGTTTTAATATCGCATTTTGAAACCAAATAATCTCTTGTTTCAGCCAATTCAGGGTTAGTGTTATTTGCATAGAATTGCTTTAGGCTGCTGTAATCATCCGAAACAAACTTCTCCACGGCAAAAAGTTCCTGCATTGCAGCTTTTGCAAATTTGGATTGCGGATACTGATCAATCAACATTTCATACATGCTTTTTGCACCTGTATAATCTTCGGCCTCAAATAAATTGTTTGCCACCTCGTACATATCTTCGTCAGGATCGGGTGCAGTGTTATCATTATCACCGGGACACCATGTGGGTTGCCAAATATATGCCCCCGGATAAAGGTCTTCTGCCGGCACAAAGGATCCGGCAATTTCTTCCCAGCAATTATACCTTACATCTGTAAGAAGAATTCCTCCTGTTCCTGCATTATGATAAACCAATGGATCGCCGGGGTTACCGGCATTGTCATCATCAACAATAACATTGTAGCGGAAGTAGGACGGGAAACTGTACTGCGATGCATACACTTCATACGATTGGTTATCCCGGATTTCCTGGGTTAGTTCATTGGCTCCCGCACCTGAATATCCATAAAGACTCATACTACTATGATCGCCAAACCAAACGCCATACCTGTTGCTTGAAATATGGTTTCTGTAAACAATTCCCCTTGTTCCATAAGCAAGTATTCCACGTTGTGTACAATTTGTGATGGTATTGTCGCTTATCAGGTTTTTCTTTGCATTACCATAGCCCGACTGCAATATTTGTATTCCGTTGTAGTACCCGTCAATTGTATTGTTGGTAATATTGTACTGGTTATAGTTCCAAACATCAATTGCAGCCATTGTATAATCAGTTGAAAAGCTGCAGTTGGTAACCGTAGCTGTATTAAGATTGTCTTCGGTGTTTTCGAGATATAGCCACGTGCGGTCGAAAGTGGTTCCATCGGTAACGGTTACATTTCCACGATGGGAACGGATTATGAAACAATCATCAAAAGAGGAGTTTTTAACAGAAATACTTTGGCCAAAATTATGGAGCCTGCATTTTTCAAATGTGGCATAATCAAATTCTGTTTCCAGGCTTGTATTGTTTAAATAAACATCCCAAAGTTGACCGGTTGATGAAAAGGTTATATTTTCACCAATAGTTATATTGCCATCAATGACTATTTCGGATGAATTTGTTGAAACAATTGTAGAAAAGTCAGAAATAACCAATGTAGCGCTTTCATCGATGATCAATTTTCCTTCGGCTTCAAAATGCAGTTCTCCGTTTACCGGAATTGTAAGCGTAGCCCCTTCTTTAACAGTAATTTCATTTGAAATAACCGTATAAGCAGGCAAAGTTACATCTTGTGTTACCTGGTAGCCCTGGGCCATAACATTTAATGCAGGGTCACCGAAAAAGTTGAATGCATAATTGTACTCTCCCTGATAGTCAGATGGGTAAATTGTTTTGCTTTCAAGAATGTATTCACCAGTAATATGTGATAAATCATTAAAGATAGTATATAATAATATTTCCTGGAATCTGTCTGGCGGATCATTTATCAATCCATTATTCCATGAAGTAGGATTAGCGTGGACTGAACGACTGGCACCAATGTACCCAGTAAACCCTTCTGTTTCGGAATAACTTACCATAGTTTCTCCAATACAGTCACCCCAATTATCATAACGTCCAGTTTCACAAGCAATAGTATGTACAACAGGTGCCTTATTTGTATTTGTTAAATTGTTTCGGAAAAAACTTACGTCAAGATATCCTCCTGCACTCCAGCCGTTTGGTGTCCCATGTCCATAATAGGAAAAAAGCCCTACGCCATCATTTATAACCTGGTATATATTTTCGTGTGTATTTGGTTGTGTTGCATCAATTTCATCTACTGTAAAATAAGAAGGTACTAAATTTTCAACAAAATCAAAGAAATGTGGCATGTAGTTAGTAAATTCTTCATGAACCAAAACGCCTGTTTCCTCACGCCAACCACCAAATGTAGCTTCTGTTTCATAAAATATTGTTTTTTCTACAACATTATGCAACTCATCAAAACCAGTAGTATCGTTATTATCTACACAGAACCTTCCAATAAATAAATCCCCTGTTTCATCATAAATATTTTGCTGTTTTGTAACACAAGAAAAATAATAATCGGTAGGAAAAGGCTCCTGAAAGGATGGAGGGACCAAATGCACATGATCCAGCGACATCGGCATCCCTTGATTTCCACCTGGGGGATATGTGTCGCCTACCACCAATACATATCCCAATTTGCCATCATAAGTGTGTTGTGCGTTTGCTCCTTCATAAACCCGCCTGATGCAGGTGCGAATGCGTTGTTCTTTTTTGAACTCATCATTACCAATAAGAGAACCTTCATAAAAGAATCCTAATCCGTCTGAAATGATTGTTTCAGCATTTAAAATTGCCACGTCAAAGCCATTGTAGCTTGCACGGTGGTTGGCAATCCGAAGTACTTCAGAATCCGGGTCGGAAGGATCGAAAAACACATCGGCACAAATAATCAGGTAATCGGTACTGATGTTGCAGGCCTGAGCAGTATCCGTAAGTTCTATCCATTGCACATTCCCATTTCCCTTTACATTGTCGTTTACAGTTGCTTTAATACCACTTGATGCGTAATTCAGGAAAGAATTGGAAGCTATGTTATTAAAGATACCAGTATTAACATTAACATTGGCTCCCGGATTTGTAAAACCAATGGATACCTGGAAATTCGTGTAAACATTAATCTGGTTTGTTACCGGGTTAAATTGTACGGGATAAAAGTAAACTTCAGCATACTTTTGCCCACGCAGGTATGCCGTCGAAATGATTTCAGCATTCATGCCGGGCAAGAACTGGTTTTGAGCATAGGTTTGTCCATCTTTGGTAAAAACTTCTTCCAGATAAACTCCGTCATTCTCATCTTCGGCTTCCTGGAAATCGGGAGCCGGATAGATATTATAGTTTGAAAATGAAGTTTGTCCGGTAATGTTCACTGCCAGCGAAACGTCATCACATTCAGGGATGGCGATGAGTTGGCGGATAAAAGGCAATTCCGGCTGCCCGGTTTCAGTAAGGGTACTCCACGAAGGAATTGAAACCCGTTGATAAGTTTCATTGCCTTCAGTGATGTCTTGTTTGTACATACCACAAACCTCCAGGTTAAAATCAACCTGTAAATTATCGGAGCGGGAAAGGTTGATAACCGGAGATTCGGGTGTTGATTTGGTAAACTCAACCCATGTTTGGGCTGAAAGCATGCTGCCCAGCAGGCAGTAGAAAAACGAAAGTAAAATTGATTTTTTCATAACACTTGTTTTTAATTAATGATTAATAATTTATTGAACTGAGAACTAAAATTGTCATAACTGATATTGAAGAAGTACAACCCATCCTTAACCCGATTTCCTGTTTCATCCGTTCCATCCCAATTTTGAGCATGTTTTCCTGAAATATTAAATTGTTTAACTTGGTTGCCATTCAAATCATAAATTTTTAATAATGGATCACTCAACCCTTTGGGCAATTGGAAGCTAATGGTAGTGTTCGTTTTTAATGGATTAGGTGAAGCCTTTATATGCAGTTGTGCTTTATGTAATGAAGGCACTGAAGTATAAAGTGAATCCAGGTCATGAAAATAGGTGGTGAATGTTTCACCGTAGTCATCACTATAGTCTATGTACAACCAGGTATGGGTTTGGGAAGGGGTTAGCCTTCCCCTGAGTACATAAAAGGAACCGGGCATTCTTCCTGCGGTATAGGTTACGCCCCAATAATAAATATCGATATAACCTGATTCATATTTTTCAGTCCATGTGTAACCGGTATCAGTACTGTGGAATATTTTATAATGATAATCGGGCCACCAGGAAACAAGGTATATTTCGCCCGGTTCGGTTCCCCTGCTGATCCTGGGATAATACCCTCCCATTTGCCAGAAGGCGACAGTGCTGTCAATTGGAATTTCAATATAATCCTGACCATAATTAAAACTAAAAAACAGATTATATCCTATACCTGCATTTCCAGTACAACCAAACAAATGGCCATTTTGGTTGCCAACATCTGAGAGGGGTTCATTTAATGATTCAACTATAAGGTTAAAACCATTTCCGTAATTGTCACTTCTATATAAATTATTGTTACTACGTTTATATATTTCTCCATTTGAATATCCTGATGCATAAGAAACATATGAATAATTCTCAAGATAATCCCAACTTTGCCCGTAGTCAAAACTCACCCATAACTCGTTCCATCCATAATTGTAAATTGCTCCTGGAGTTGCATCACCAAGAATTTTCGCCAGTCGCATTTCTCCGGGAGGTGGTTCCCATAATGTTTCATATTTTAAGTCAAGTTTTTCCCCGTTGTTAATAGAACGGAAAAGAGCCCGGTAAAACATTCCTGTATTATCTGCATACCAGTCAGTCGCAACATAGATTTCGCCGGGTTGGGCACCACGGGTAATTTGTGCTTGTAAATTAAATTCTTGAAAATTCAAAAGTGTCAACAAGAATGAAAAATATAAAAGTCTTGTTTTCATATTATTATGATTTTATTTTGTTATTCATATTTTCTATTTCATGTTTTGTGCGTCAGCCCCAATTTAAGCTCTTTTGGTTTTTCTGACTTCTGGCTCGTGCTTCGGCAAAAACTGAAAGTGCTTAAATGCGCGTTGGCCTTCGCCTTGTTGCTAACGGTCGAGGCTATAAAGCGTGGCGGGGTTCGGAGCAAATATCTTTCAATTTGTGATAAAGATACTTCGAATTACAAAACTTCAATTTACCAAGATCCCGCCATGCTTTATGAGCCTTTGTTGTGTGCATGTGCTTTTGTTTTTTGTATTAGATAGTATCGTCAATTGGCTACTTTAATCTATCAAATTATCAAGAACATAATCCAGTGCTTTCTGCTGATCAATGATAATACTTGGTGTAACGCCAATCTGGTCTAATCTTTTGTAATCAGATGTGTAATAATCTGCAATGGGGAGGAAGATATAATACTTATCCTTAATTTGAAACATAGCAGCACTTAACATAGCTCCCGCAGTTTTTTCCCCAACAACAGTTGCTAGTCCGTGTTTCTTCAATTCATAAACGATGGGTTCGCAAGTACTGCCGGTTTTTCCGCTTGTCAATAGATAAACGGTTCCTTTGAAGGTATTTTCACCAGGGGCAATTACTAATTGTTTACCCGATGTATGTTTAAGTTCATCAATAAACGCGGATGTGGTAGTAGCATTTGTTGCTAGGATATCACTGAAGCTCAATGGTTCATTCTTCAAATGATTCAGATACCATTTATTGGTTACAAAATATCCAGCATTTAAAGTATCCTGGGTAAGATATTCACCAAAACGGATTGCACTATTAAGTCCACCTCCGCCATTTTTTCTTAAATCAATTATTAGATAGGTATAATTCTTTAGAATAACTATATTAAAAATACTATCCATTTCCCTAGCTGAGCCTCCAAAGCTTGTGATGTTTAAATAGCCAATACTGTTTCTTATTTCTTTGAGAAAAATATATTGTGCATTAGTATCCTCAACCTGATCCAGAGGCTTAGCAAATAAAAATAAGTTTAGGTGACTAAAAGGAAGTTGCTGACTAAACAAATTAAATCCAAAGAAATATTCAAGATCGTCTAGTGCACGGTCTGAAAACTTGTCAATTTTTTTTACAAAACGATTCCAGCTTTTCGTATGTAGTAAAGCCGGGTTGTAAATGTTTGTTTCAATAGTATCAATTATTCTTTGAGTCAATGATTTATAATTCACATTAAATCTTTCCTCGGTTTTAAATCCATTGAAATAACCAATTGTTTCGTTACTATCGAGGATATTTCCAAAAATTGTGTCATTAATTTTAAGTGCTGCAAGGGTCATTTTTCCAATCATAGGAACATGAATGATTCCAATAAGACTATCAGAGTCAGTATTTGATACTATATGGCCATCAGTGATCCACAAAAAAATTCCCTTTTTCGGTGATTTCCCGAAAAACCGTCCAATCGTAGCCTTGAAATTCCCAAATATTCGTTTGTCAGTGTTTTTGGAAGAATGAGCACTAAAAGTGGCGTTGTCACGGAAATCAAAAAATAATGTTGTGTTAAACGGGCCCATACTATTCGCAAAAGTAATCTGGCAATTCCATTTTTTATCCTGTTCTAAATTGGAAAGATGTTGCTGCGCTTGAGCGTTGACAATAAAAACGCCAATCATCAATAATAAATTTATTACCTTTTTCACCATTGAAATATTATGTTTACGACCTCAAATTTAAGAATTTTTTAACCAACTTTATCCACGCACAAGATATTGGAAAGAAATAGTTCACTTATAGCATTATCTTCCAAAATCAGGCCTTCGATATTGAAATCTTTGAAGCCAGTAATTTTTTTTGGTTTTGAGAAATAATAAATTATTTTAAACAGATCAGGCGTAATTTTTGAAACTGAATAGTTTTGCTTATCTATCAGGAAGTAACCCTTTGAATCAAAATTAATTAATTCAAATTCACGGGAGTTAAATTTAACATGCTTGTTAAAAATGCTTTCCGTAACAAATTCCTTGTTTTCGTCGCCCAACACCATGACATCCTTGATGAACGGACTGAAGCGAAGCCTGGTCTCGATAAATTGCGGCGGGAAAAGGTGTCCCGTCTTTAGCCGCCTGAGGTCTTTAGCCCGATCGAGGAAGACCAACTCCCCGCTCTCCAGGGTGCGGGTGGCGTCGCCCGTGACAAACCAGCCGTCCTTGAACGCCTCCGCGGTGGCTTCATCATTCTTAAAATACCCGGCAAAGCCGCCGGCCCCGCCGATACGGTCGCGATCCCTTGGGATGTCACGGCGAACGACAACTGGCAGCAGGCCGACCTGGACGTGGGCGCGGCTTTGGCGGGCAATCCTAATGGAACCAAGGTGCGGGCGGTGGACATCAACGCAAGCGGGGTGGGCCATTATCGTCTCGCCGGATGGGGTGAATAGATATGAGCAAGGCGTTTGATTTGTGGGCTGGCAGCGCTGCCAAATATGTAGATGATCCGGCAGGTGGGAGGGCGCTCGACCATGATGGTACATTCCGCCTATTCGCACACCACCAGGATTTCGGTAATGTGACGCTGTTCCCGGCGGGC
>CAYNDN010000201.1:0-1074 GCA_964395075.1 uncultured Lentimicrobiaceae bacterium
GAGGATGAAAGCGGAGAGGGGGGGATTCGAACCCCCGGTACCATTTTCACAGTACGCATGTTTAGCAAACATGTGGTTTCAGCCACTCACCCACCTCTCCAAACTTTAGAAATGAGAATGTACGCTGTTTAGTCCCGAACCTTCGGGATGGTTTCAGACAATGACTCACCTTTCTAAAAGGCAAACTAATTAGTTGCTCCCCGACCGTCTCCTCAATTTCTAAAAAGAACTGCTTTCCGTTTGAGGGGTGCAAAGATCATATTATTTTTTAAATTACAAAAAGAATTTTTTAAAAATACTTCCTGATCTCTGCTATCACTCGAAAAATCTATCTAATGCTGATGGCCGGCAGGGCCATGAACGTGGCCGTGTTCGATTTCTTCTTTAGTTGCATCGCGCACTTCAACAACTTCCACATCAAAATTCAACTCTTTACCAGCCAGCGGGTGATTTGCATCCAGGGTTACTTTTTCATCTTCAACCTTGATTACATTCAGGTTGATATCTCCTTCCTGGGTTTTTGAAGTAAACATCATGCCTACTTCAACATTTTTCGGATCGGGAAATTTGGAGCGGTCGATGGCATAAACCAACTCTTTGTTATGATCACCATACCCGTCTTCAGGAAGCACTTTGGCTTTAAAAGTATCCTTAGCAGCTTTTCCTTCAAGTTCGTACTCTAATCCTGGTATCAGGTTGCTGTATCCATGAAGGTAATACAAGGGGTCTCTTCCTTCAGAAGAATCTATGGTGTTTCCATCGTTGTCCTTTAGGGTGTAGTGAATGGCAACTACTTTGTCGTCTTCAATTTTCATGTTATGTTCTGATTTTATTAAAAAAAAATTGTGAAACATTCAACAAGGAATATTTCACATTTACATTATTAAAACAATTGATTTTTAACTGGCTGCAAATAAAGGAATAATTCATGACCCTGCCAATTCGATGGACAAAATAAAATATTACACTATCTGAGGATCACTATTTTTTCAACCAGCACACCCTGTTGGGTTCTTATTTTTAAAATGTATGCCCCACATGGTATTTCCGCCACATCCAAAACAGCCTCATTTG
>CAYNDN010000201.1:1084-8442 GCA_964395075.1 uncultured Lentimicrobiaceae bacterium
TTTTTAATATATCGAAATTTATCCGTTTGCTTTGCCCAACAACATCTATCAGTTCCGCTGAGCAAATTTTTGGTGAACCGGCATCAAATCTGATTCTGATCTCACCGCTTGCAGGATTTGGGAAAACATAAAAATCGGCCCGCAAATTTCCGGATACGCTGTTAGATTGAGAGCAGGGCACTGCAGCATGATACCTTTTATGGTTGTGTTGTGTGGCTGTTACATATAGTGTATCTCCTTCCTGTGGATCGAAAAGGGGAAGCATCAAAGTATTTCCTGACGACATCATCACAGCATTGATCTCTCCATTCAGCATCAGCGATACCACTGCACCTTCCTGGGCCTGTACCTCAAAAACAGTCTGTCCCGGAAAAATGTTATCTCCATGAAATATCACAACATCCTGAGGGAGGCTATCGAACACCGGAACAAAGGGTGCCCCAAAATGGTGAAATAAATGATAGCAGGCTTCCCTGACACTGGGATTGATTGAGTTGGGATAAGCATAAAGAAAGAACTTGGCAGAAACATTGGCCTGCGACAGAAAAACGTTGTAGGGCAAAAACCGGGTAGAAATACCGGGTAGAAAGTCATCCCAAATTCCATCTGCCAATCCGACAGCAAAATATGCAGCTCCGTTTGCATACATGATTTCACTCGGGGCAATCACGCCGATACCTCCAGCAGTACTGGCCAGGTATGCTTCCGCAAAACAACCGGAACCGGGTGCACCAAAATTTCCCGTAAGGCTGGCCATGGAAATCAGAAACGAAGGTGGTGCCCCATTCAGAGCCTGCAGATCAGAAATCTGGTATTCAGGAGCCATCCAGCCCGAAGCACTTCCGTGGGTAAAACCAAACCAGGACATGGCCCCATCATTAAGGGCATCGTTCATGAGCTGTGCGTTTCCTCCACCATATTCCACGAGATAATCCGGAGATGCAGGAATATAGTTTAAGCCCTCAGGTCCAAAAATATTGTAGAGCTCCTGATCGGGCCAGTTAGCCGGGGCATCTGCACCCTGAAAAACCCTGACGGGCTCCTTTTGCATTTCATTTTGATGCCAGCCATTGAATATTTCCGTCACCATCCAGGATATGGAAGCCGGGTTCTCAAAACTGGTTGCAGCCAACGGATGATTGTAATAGCCGGGATCTTCCGGCGGATTGGTTTCGAACTCAAAAATCCGGTCCAGGTACATTTCCAGCGATGATACATCATTTACCGGCAGCCTGCTGATGATTAATTCAGGAAGACCATCATTATTCACATCACCATAAATATTGTCTGATAAACAGTAGTTGTTCCAAATTGCCGCCGGGATCAGTCCCTCATCACCCGCCAGCAAAACAGCACCGGGAGGCAACGTCCAGGTATTATAAGCATTCTGGATAAAGTTTATGATTTCCTGTGTAGTATTGCCGATTTCTGAAGTTGTGAAAATTTCTGTTTCAATGCCCTCACAAAGCCGCCGGGTTTTCAGGGCCTGCAAAGCACTGGCAAATATTTCCGGGCAAATAATGACGTATTCGAAACCATCATCTTTTTCAGTTGTTACAGAAATATTTGAACGGATGACATCTTCGGGATTCATTACCATGCCGCTGATCAATTGCTGCCAATGCCTTGATTGCAGATATTTCTGCCGGTTTCGGATATCACTTGTATAGTGAATTTCAATATCAATCGAAGTAATAGCGACCGGTGGCCTGCTCCCGATTCTGATGTACGGATCAAAACGGATTTGCAGGATTTCCTGATTCCGGATGTTTATTGTTCGGACAGTGTCGATGAACTGATCGCTCAGGAATCCGGATTTCAGAAAGGAATGACCTATTGAAAAGCCCGTTACTTTCATGCTTTCGTAGGCTTTTCCTTCCGGGACGAAATAGTTAACCACATTTCCTTCGATACCCATTTTTGACAGTTCACACCTTAGCTTAACCTTGTTTGAAGTTGTTTGAGTAACTGAGTTTCCGGTGAACCGGGCGGACAACTGACTACTCATCATGAGCAGCATAATGATTAAAAAACCGTTGCGTGCTTTCATAGCTTGTTTTGTTTTTTCCTGAATTTCGTTTTGGGCTTTTTATATTTTTGCACCAAACAAATTTACAACAATTATGCATGTTTTAAAAAAGATTTTACCGCTTTTAACAGTTATCGCCCTGATTGTGTGGGCCGGATGCAAAAAAGATGATGACGACAACAATGTGCCGGTTGCTGCTTTTAGCTACGAACTCACCGGTGTGCCGGGAGAAGTTCAGTTTATCAACCAAAGCCAGAATGCCGCGCTTTTTGAATGGGATTTTGGTGACGGAGGTTCCAGTACGATGGATAACCCAAGCCACACTTATGATGAAAACGATGATTTTATCGTGACGCTAGAAGCCGAAGGTGTGGATCAAACGGTCTCGGTTAGTGATACGGTAACAGTTAACAATGTTCCATAAAAAAACGCCATCCTGAAATTTCGGGATGGCGTTTTGTTGCCGTTTATTTATCATTCCTATTTCAATTTCAAATCCTTGATTACCGCATTAATTTTTGCTTCCAATTTGGCATCCACTTCGTCAAACATTTCGCGTGATGGCAATTCATCTTTCACACCAAAATAGAACTTAATCTTTGGTTCTGTACCGGAAGGGCGCATACTGATCTTGGTCCCATCAGCAGTAAAGAACTGCAGCACATTGGATTTGGGCAGGTCAATTTTGTTTTCCTTGTTATCCAGCAAATCTTTTTCGGTTCCCGTAAGGTAATCTTTGATCATAATCACATCCGAGCCGTCAATTTGTTTGGGTGGCTTGGTGCGGAAGCCTTCCATCATCTTCTGGATTTCCTCGGCACCCGATTTTCCTTTCTTGGTTACCGACAGGAGTTTTTCTTTATAGAACCCAAATTCGATGTAAATATCTACGAGGATATCGAAGAAACTTTTCCGCTGGTTGGCTGCCCAGGCAGTTACTTCGGCAATCAGGGCGCAGGAAGCTACAGCATCTTTATCGCGCACAAAATCGCCAATCATGTAGCCATAACTTTCTTCACCGCCGGCAATGAAAGTTTTCTTGCCTTCATATTCTTTAATTTTATCTGCGATCCATTTAAAACCTGTGAGCACATCGAAGCATTCCACACCATATTTTTTGGCGATATCCACCAACAATTCTGTGGTAACAATGGTTTTAACGATGAATTCGTTGCCGGTAAGCTTATCCTTTTTTTGCCACATGTTGAGCAGGTAATAGATCAGCACGGAAGCGGTTTGATTACCATTAAGCAACGCCAGGTCATCTTTCAGGTTTTTTACGGCTATACCTACCCTGTCACCGTCAGGATCGGTGGCCATTACGAGTTCCGCATCCACTTTACGGGCTTTGTTGAGAGCCATTTCGAGGGCTGCCGGTTCCTCAGGATTTGGAGAAATTACCGTAGGGAAATTTCCGTCAGTAACATCCTGTTGATAAACTTTAAACACATTTTCGAAGCCAAACATTTCAAGGGCTTTGGGCACGAGATGAACACCTGTTCCGTGAAGTGGAGTATAAATGAGTTTTAGTTCCGACTGCCGTTTGTTTGAACCGGGAGATACCGAAAGCTTTTGTATTTCAGCGAGGTACAACTCATCAATTTCTTCTCCGATCATCAAAATGTTTTCTTCAACACCCTGAAATTTCACATCCTTCGCCTTGATTTTCTTCACCTCATCGATCACATTTTTGTCGTGCGGCGGGATCATCTGGGCTCCATCATTCCAATAGGCTTTATATCCGTTATATTCTTTCGGGTTGTGCGAGGCCGTGATCATTACACCGGTGTGACAACCAAAATGCCTGATGGCAAACGACAACTCCGGCGTAGGCCTTAGGGCATCAAACAGGTAAACCTTAAACCCATTGGCCGAAAAAACGTCTGCAGTAACTTTTGCAAATTCATCGCTTTTAATCCGGCAGTCATAAGCAATGGCAGCCTTTAGTTCTTTTAGTTTGGGATATACTTTCTTTAGATAATTGGCAATTCCCTGTGTTGCTGCACCCACCGTATATTTATTCATCCTGTTGGTGCCAACGCCGATGATACCCCGCAAACCACCGGTACCAAACTCCAGGTCTCTGTAAAATGATTCTACCAATTCATCGGGATTTTCATCTATCATTTCTTTTACGGAGATTTTGGTTTCTTTGTCATAATCTCCACTCAGCCACTCATTGGCTTTTTCCAATACTTTTGGATCGATCTGCTTTTTTGCCATAATTTACTGTTTTATAAGTTTTTCGATAACAATATTTTCGTTTGTTATAATTTCGATAAAATAAAATCCTTTGGGTAATCCGGATACATCTATGCGAAACGGTTTATCGGGATGTAATTGAATTTCAGGTATTTCAAGCCGCTTGCCTGCAAAATTATAAATAGCCAATCTGCTTTCAGTTTCGTGCAAACTACTTTGTATGTAAAAATAGTTGGTGGCCGGATTAGGATAAACGGTCAATCCGTTTGTATTATTTCTGTCAGGAATGCCAACCAGTGTATCGATTAGGAAAAATGACTCGGGACTCACCATTTCGCCATCAATATCATCCATAATATAAAAATCATAATGTCCCGGAATACCGGATGGAGGAAGGTAAAAGCTTGCAGCAAGGCTTTCATTATCGATCAACTCAACCGACTGGCTTTGTATTACCTGGTAGGAGCCTGATTTCTTTAACCACACATACATATCGGAGGCCCAGGTGAACCAGGTATTTTCAGCCCCCACTGCAACTTCAATCCAATCACCCATATACGCCGAATCGGGCGAAATGTTAATTATTTGTGGCTGGTTTGTAGTTTCATTCATATACACGGCATCGGTCAGGTTCATGGTTCCGTCAATTTCATTCATTACCGTCAGGTTGTAATACCCGGCATCCACTCCGTAGGGAATCACTATTGCGCCTTCAATATGCTCGTTGGTCCAAACATTAAAATCAAGTTCAATTACACTCTCACCATCGTTGTTCAGGATAGCCACCATGTATTCGGCATCCAGGAAGTGGGTGTTATCACCGTAAATATCAAAGCCATAAATTTCGCCAATTGTGGCCTCGCCCGGTTCGATGGCAGTAATTTCCGGTTCCTGGCCGGGATTTAAAGTAAAAGCATTATATAAGTACAAACTTCCGTCGATCGAATTATTGGTGTTCAGGGTATAAAGCCCCGGAGGATGGTAAAATCCAAAAGCAAAATGTGCACTGATTTCGGTGTCGCTCAATACCTGTTTGTATTGCGGAAGGATGGTAAGGGTGCCTTGCTTTAGGGTAACCGTTGTTGTGCTGGCCTGGAAATGTGTATGCTGCCCGGAGATGATTACATCAAGTTCTTCTCCCTGAATGGCATTGTCGGGTTCGATGTTGACCAGTTCGGGTTGTACCGGGTTTTCAACAATTTCGAATGCATCAAACAGGTACATGGTTCCATCGATTTCATTCGAAACCCTCAAATCATAAACGCCCGGCTGATTCTGCCAGGAAAACATAAATGTTGCATCCAGGGTGTTGTTTGTTTCAACCACAACCTGCTGAGGCATAATGATAGTGGCAGTTCCCTGCTGCAGGTTTACCGAAATGGAAGTGGCCTGAAGGAAATGGGTGTTTTGCCCTGAAATCACAAGGTCGAGGGTTTCGCCCTGCATGCCTTCATCCGGCTCAACGCCTGTTAAAATCTGAGCAAACATAAGGTTTGAAAAAACCACTAAGATCGTCATAATAAACACTATACGATTCAATGGTTTACTAAAAAAAAATGGTGTATGCATGACATTGTATTTGGTTATTGAGATAAATATCTGCAAATTAGCAGCATGTCTTCACAAAAATACAAAAATAGTCAGGGGAAATTCATGGATTGTTAAAAAAAGATTTAGCCTCTATAATTCAAAATGTATTAAACATCATGCCTGGCTAAAGCACAAAAAAAAGCCACCCGGAATTCTCCGGATAGCCTTTTTATAAATACATTTTTTAAAATGGATCAGCTATCCATTGCCCTTACAGGTCGAAACGATCGGCATTCATTACCTTAACCCATGCTTTCACAAAATCGTTTACAAACTTTGCTTTGTTATCATCCTGGGCATAAAGTTCGGCATAAGAGCGTAAAATTGAATTCGAGCCAAAAACCAGGTCAACGCGGGTGGCGGTCCATTTGAGTGTTCTCGTTTTGCGATCCACAACATTGTACAAATTATCAGAAACCGGTACCCAGTTGTAGGCCATATCCGTGAGATTTACAAAGAAATCGTTGCTCAGTGTACCTACCTTATCTGTAAACACGCCATGCTTTGTGCCACCGTGGTTTGTGCCAAGTACGCGCATACCACCAATGAGCACAGTCATTTCGGGTGCAGAAAGTCCCATGAGTTGGGCGCGGTCGAGCAGGAGTTCCTCAGCTTCAACAGCATAATCTTTTTTCAGCCAGTTTCTAAAACCATCGTGGATGGGCTCCAGTGGTTCGAAAGATTCTGCGTCGGTCATTTCGGCGGTGGCATCACCACGTCCGGGAGCAAAGGGTACCTTAACTTTTACACCGGCATCGGCTGCAGCTTTTTCAACAGCAGCGCTCCCACCAAGCACGATCAAATCAGCAATACTCACTTTTTTGGAAAGTCCTGATTGTATTTCTGTGAGTTTTTTCAGCACTTTTTCCAGTCGCTTTGGCTCGTTGCCTTCCCAGTCTTTTTGAGGGGCAAGGCGAATTCTTGCTCCATTGGCACCACCCCGGAAATCAGACCCTCTGAAAGTACGCGCGCTATCCCAGGCAGTGGTAATCAATTCTGAGCGGGTCAGGCCGCACTTCAGCAATTTTGCCTTCAGCTCTTCCACTTCTGCATCCGACAAAGTGTAATTTACTGATGGAACGGGATCCTGCCAAATCAAATCTTCTTTGGGAACATCCGGGCCGTGATAGCGTGCCTTTGGCCCCAGGTCGCGATGGGTAAGTTTAAACCAGGCACGGGCAAAGGTATCTTCAAAATACTCCGGGTCTTTGTAAAACTTCTCTGAGATTTTGCGGTATTCAGGATCCATTTTCATGGCCATATCTGCATCGGTCATGATTGGATTTTGACGCACTCCGGGCCTGTGGGCATCAAAAGGCTTGTCTTCCTCTTTGATGTTGATGGGTTCCCACTGCCATGCTCCGGCCGGGCTTTTCTTTAGTTCCCATTCATAATTGAGCAGCAGGTAAAAATATCCGCGGTCCCATTTGTCGGGGTTGGTGGTCCATGCGCCTTCCAGGCCGCTGGTCACGGTATCTTCGGCGGTTGCCTTTTTCGATTGACCTCTATGGGAAGTTTCGGCGGCGAAGCGCAAGAA
>CAYNDN010000202.1:0-4180 GCA_964395075.1 uncultured Lentimicrobiaceae bacterium
ACCAATCACCAATAACCAATCACCAATAACCAATCACCAATAACCAATCACCAATTACCAATCACCAATCACCAATCACCAATTACCAATTACCAATCACCAATTACCAATAACCAATTACCAATTACCAATAACCAATCAACCAATAACATTCTTCTCCCCAATTGCTTCCTCCACCATCATGGTAAACAATTCAGTTAAGCTGATGCCCATTTCGCCGGCCATTTTGGGTACAATACTTTCTTTGGTTAAGCCCGGAACAGTATTTACTTCCAGGAAGTAGAGTTCTTTGTCTTTTTCATTGAAAATATAATCTACCCGCACCACACCTTTGCAATTCAGATTTTGGTAGATAGATACGGAGGTTTGTTTAATCTGTACTTCAAGCCATTCAGGTATGGGTGCCGGAACAATTTCATCAGCCAGGGCAGGATCGTATTTGGCTTCAAAATCAAAAAACTCCTTTTTGCTTACCACCTCACAAATGGGCAATACAATCAGTTCACCTTTTGATTTCAATACAGCACAGGTGAGTTCCCTGCCTTCGATGAACTCCTCAATCAAAACTTCATCATCTTCTTTAAAAGCTTTTTCAATTGCCGGCTTTAATTCCGGGATTTTGTTAACCCGGCTCATTCCAACACTGGAACCACCGGCATTGGGTTTCACAAAAACAGGCAAATTCAAATTGGTAACAATTTCATCAGTTGAAAATATATCCCCTTTAAATAAATGTATTGAGCCGGCACAGTTAATTCCGTATGAGGCCACTACGCGGTTACAAAAGTTTTTATTGAAAGTTAGGGAAGAAACCAGCGAATCAGCTGATGTGTATGGGATTCCCAGCATTTCAAAATAGGCAGGCAGTTTGCCATTTTCACCAGGTGTTCCATGAATAGCACAAAACACGCAATCAAACAAAACCTTCGAATTATCAATGGTAACCGAAAAATCATTTTTATCTACCGGGTATTTCTTTTGCCCGTTGATAATATACCAATTTTTCCCCCGGATCAGGATCAGGTAGGGTTCAAACTTTTCTGTTTTAAGCATTTCTGCCACCACCTGGCCACTTTTTACTGAAATGCCAAATTCACCCGAATCACCGCCTGCAATTACTGCTATGTTTTGTTTTTGCATAATCGTTTAACTTTTTGTGGCAAAAGTATTGAATTTGATCCAGGATTTTGAAATGATAACCCCACGAAATAATGAAAATTGATAGAAGCCCCTTTATCAAAGCGCGGATGTTGTTTCTTCCCGTGATTAGAAAAAGGTTGATTTCAAGGCAAAAAATTGATGTACATTTGCCGGGATTCAGCAATATTTTTGTTTGCTGAAAGTTAATATCACAAATTTGTTTACAGGCCTTTTTAGACAAAAATCATTAGATACTGAATGGGATTTCTGAAATTTTTAACCAGCGGAGCATTTTTTAAGCATTTTGCGATTGCAATAGTTTTATTGGTGCTGCTATTGTGGCTTACGCTCCAGGCTTTGAATATTTACACACATCAGGGCGATGAAGTTGAAATTCCGGGTCTTACAGGCATTCGGATTGATAATTTAGATAAATTGGAATTTGAGGGAGATTTTGAATATTTGGTAATCGATTCGGTTTACGATGATCATTTCAGTAAAGGTGAAATTGTTTTGCAGGATCCACCTCCCGGATCAAAAGTAAAATCCGGGCGTAAAATTTATGTAACCATTGTAGCAAGTCAGCCCGAAATGATTGTGATGCCCGATTTGGTTGATCTCTCCTTAAGGCAGGCCCTGAGCGAATTAAAAGCCAACAGCCTGAAATTAGATAAACTGGAATATGTACCCAATTTTGCCAAAAATGCCGTTCTGGCGCAGCGTATTGAGGGCGATACCATCGATGTGGGCACCAAAGTGTTGAAAGGAACGCCTGTTGAACTGGTTTTGGGTGCAGGCCTGCACAATGATAGAATTGATGTTCCGTTTTTAATTGGGAAAACAGAAAATGAAGCCATCAAAATTTTGAATAATTCCGGTTTTAATGTAGGGTATCTGAAATATTTGGATGGTCGGGATAAAGTACACTCCAGAGTTTATGAACAACAACCGCAACCCATTGAGGGTGCCAAAGCTGATTATGGTGCTTTTGTGGATTTGTGGTTCAGGCACGATAGTTACTTTGATTTTGATTCTATCGTAGCAGTTTATAATTCGGCACTGCTCGAAGAATTAGATAGTATATCAAATCAAATCCAATCAGAATGATCAGGAACTATTTAATCATATCGTTTTTCTTTATCATGGTTTTTTCGGTTTCAGCGCAGGAATACCTTACAGGGCTATCCGGAAATCCCGTACTGAAACATCATGCTGAAAATAATCACATCCAACGGCACAACAACTCCCTGAAATCTTCCAAAATAGAATTCAGTAAACCAGTTACCATTCCGTTTTTCGAGGATTTTAAGCAAAAAGATTTTTACCCGGACACGGCCCGCTGGATAGATAACTATGTTTTTGTAAACCAGGAATTCCCGCTTTTTCCACCTTCCTGGGGTGCTGCCACTTTTGACGCAGTTGATGCCTACGGAGATATTTATAAGAATGCCAACTCACTACAATTTTTTGCTGATCAATTGACCTCCAGGCCCATCCGGCTTGATTCTGTTTTTGATCCCTCACCACAGGCTTTATCCCCGGCTGATTCAGTTTATCTGAGTTTTTATTATCAGCCACAGGGTGTTGGTAACGATCCCCAGCCGCAGGATTCTCTGGTGCTTCAATTCGGCTTTTATACCGGTGAGTTTATTTTCGACAGGGTGGATTCTTCTGCTTTTCCTGTTGACATCTATGGTGTAGATACAATTTTTCCGGGAGATACCCTGATCACACCCTGCGATCCAAACTGGGGTTTCAGGGTGCTTGATACACTCTATGCAGGCGATACCGTGGTTTTGCCCTGCGATTCAGTATTTGTCCCGGAAAGCCAATGGAATTATGCGTGGTCATCCAAAGGGATGGCCCTGGACAGTTTCAGGATCATGAACGATACCTTTTATTTTAAGCAGGTTATGATCCCAATAACGGATTCGGTTTGGTTCAGGGAGGATTTTCAATTCCGGTTTTTTAATTATGCAAGCATCGCCAACGACAACCTTCAAAGCTGGCAAAGCAACTGCGATTACTGGAATGTGGACTACATAGTTTTAGACAGAAATCGCAGCCGGCTGGACACCACACACCAGGATATCACTTTTGTGGGTATGGCAGAGTCGTTTCTGATTGACTATGAAAGTATGCCGGTTGACCATTATATGTATGATAATACCAACCTGGTAAAGCCCGGCTTGAAGATGTATATCAGTAACTTAGACGACGGTAATCGGACAGCAAATTATGGTTATGATGTTTACGATTTGACCGGTGATAGGATATTTGGCTATGATGGTGGTGCCGGTGACCTTGTGCCATTTAACGAGGGTGGTTACTCAACCATTCCTCCATTTGCTTTTCCTCAGGTTAACGGGTTTTTCTTTATCCCCGGTGACCGGGATTATTATTATTATGACATCATCCACCATCTTGCAGGTGATCAGGCCCTCGGGCTGGGTGATTCACTGATTTTCAGGCAGGAATTCGATAACCATTTTGCTTACGATGATGGAACCCCTGAATTCGGTTATGGATTAACGCCGGCCGGAGCACAACTGGCCTATCAATATAACATGCAATTTAGAGATACACTCAGAGCAGTGGACATCTTTTTTAATAAAACCCTTACCGGTGCCAACCAGCAGTTTTTTCAGCTGGCTGTTTGGAACAATTTGTCTTTTAACAATAAAGACCAGCCCGGGGATTTGCTTTGGCTTGAAGCAAGGCAAAAGCCGGTATTTGAAGAAGGGCTCTACGAATTTCATACTTATCATTTTGATAGTCCTGTGTATGTGAACACCAACGAACTGGATACGAGCAGGTGTAATTTCCCTATTGTACACAAAACATTTTATGTTGGATGGGTGCAACTAACAGGACATAACCTGAGTGTGGGTTTTGATGCAAACAACGATTCGCGCAGCAATATTTATTACAGTGTTACCAGCGATACCATTTGGGAAAGGTCCAATTTTGAAGGATCATTGATGATGCGTCCGGTTGTTGGCCGGCCGCTTCTGGAAGAAACACAAACACCTGCTTATAA
>CAYNDN010000202.1:4190-6142 GCA_964395075.1 uncultured Lentimicrobiaceae bacterium
TTATAAGTCTTCTTCGATGGATCTATTCAGAATTGCCCCTAATCCCAGCAACAACGGGCTGATAAGCATCAAATTTATGAAGTATCCCGGCTATTCGCAATCACCGGAATTTGTTACCCTGAAACAGGAAGTGCTGCAAAATATGCAGGTGTTTGTATTTAACCTGATGGGGCAGTTGGTTTACCAGAGCAATTACGAATCTGTTTTCAATTTATCCTACCTAAACGAAGGCATTTATGTAGTCAGGGTCATTGATCAAATAAACAAAACCTCAATGTCTCAAAAATTATTGATCAGAAACTAAACTGCATGGCCTCCGAAAATCAGGATTTTTTTGATGAGAAGGACGAGGGCTTATATGAGCATTTCAGGATTCAGGTTGATCCCGGACAAACCTTGATGCGGATCGATAAATTCCTGACAAACCGCCTTGAAAACATCTCCCGAAACCGCGTGCAGAATGCTGCCAAAATAGGAAATATAAGGGTTAACGAAAAGCCTGTAAAACCAAACTACCGTATTCATCCCAACGATATCATTTCTATTGTGCTGCCTGAGCCGATTAGGGAGATTGAGGTCATCCCCGAAGATATTCCTTTCGAGATTTTATATGAAGATGATGACTTGCTTGTCATCAATAAGGAAGCTGGAATGGTAGTGCACCCGGGCCATGGAAATTTTACCGGAACATTGCTGAACGGACTGGAATACTATTTTAAAGACCAACCGGAAGTTGTACCCGCACTTGTTCACCGGATCGATAAAGATACTTCAGGTGCTTTGCTGGTGGGGAAAAATGAACTTGCACAGGGTATTCTTGGAAAACAATTTTTTGATCACAGCATCCTGCGGAGTTATGTGGCATTGGCCTGGGGCGATTTCAAGGATGATGAAGGAACCATCACAGGGCACATCGGACGAAATCCATCTAACCGGTTACAGATGTTTGTTTTCCCTGACGGCTCGCAAGGTAAACACGCAGTTACGCATTATAAAGTTTTAGAGCGGTTTGGATATGTAACCCTCCTTGAATGCCGCCTCGAAACCGGCCGCACACACCAGATCAGGGCACATGCAGCTTATATCGGGCATCCACTCTTTAATGATGAACGTTATGGTGGCGACAAAATCCTGAAAGGAACCACCTTCTCTAAATACAAACAGTTTGTGGAAAACTGTAAACAGCTTATACCACGCCAGGCACTCCATGCCCAATCCCTGGGCTTTAAACATCCTGGCACAGGAAAAGAGTTATTCTTTGAATCCAGCCTTCCCAACGACTTGCAGCAGGTTGTGGAAAAATGGCGGCATTATGCAAAGCACAAGAACCTGTTTGACAAATAATGGTTTTCATATCAATAATTCAAGAAAACTTTTCAGGATTTTTTTTTGTGGAAGCATTTAATATCTCAAAACCCGCGTCCTGAAGGACTTGGTAACATCATTTAATATTTTGTTAATTAATCAGGTTAGAATAAAAATACCGTAGTTTTGAATCAGAAAATTCAAACCAATACCATATCAATGAAAGGTCTGAAAAAACCAAGAAAAATGTTGTTTGCAGGAACTATTAAAACAAAAACTTTGCTGTTTATAATGATGGTTGCTTGCGCATTAGATGTTTCTGCGCAAAGAATGGTAGAAGAGTTGGACGCATGGAAATTTCACAAAGGAGATACTAATGCAGCCTCACATCCTGATTTTGACGATGCACAATGGGAATCGGTTATCGTGCCGCACGACTGGGCCATATACGGCCCGTTTGATGAGGAGCATGATAAACAGGTTATGATTATCGAGCAAAACAACGAACAGATTGCCGCAGAAAAAACAGGCCGGACAGGTGCTTTACCGCATGTTGGGGTAGGGTGGTACCGCACAACATTTGAACTTGCCGATAATGAAAGCGACAAAAAAGTCCTGATTGCTTTTGATGGAGCCATGAGTAATGC
>CAYNDN010000202.1:6152-8432 GCA_964395075.1 uncultured Lentimicrobiaceae bacterium
CAGAGGTTTTTGTAAATGGAACAAAGGTGTGTTACCGGCCTTATGGCTACAGCTATTTCTATTTTGATATTACCGAAAATATCCGATTTGATCAGGTGAACGTGGTGGCTGTCAGGCTGGAGAATAAACCAAAATCTTCGCGCTGGTATCCGGGTGCCGGGCTTTATCGCAAGGTCAGGTTGATTGTGAAGGAAGAGGATAGTTTTAAACACTGGGGACATTTTATTACAACACCCTATATTGCTGAAGATATTGCTAAGGTGAATATCCGTTCCCGGGTTCAGGGTGATAATTTAACCATCACAGCCATTATTCGGGATGCCGAGGGTAATGTAGTTGCTGAAAATACCGTCAGTAACAGGTTTGGCGATGAAATAGAACAAAGCATCGCTGTTCCAGATCCACAACTATGGGATATTGAAAATCCTTTTTTATATACCGCCGAATTAAACCTTTTCCAGGGAGAAACCCTGAAAGATAGCGAGGTGCTGCGATTTGGGATTCGTGAAATCAGTTATACGCCCGAAAATGGATTTCAATTAAATGGAACATCCATGAAATTTAAAGGTGTTTGCCTGCACCATGACCTTGGTCCCTTGGGAGCTGCAGTCAGTAAGCCGGCTTTGAGAAGGCAACTCAGGATTTTGAAGGATTTGGGTTGCAACGCTGTCAGGTCCGCCCACAACATGCCTTCCGTTGAGCAACTGGAACTGTGCGATGAAATGGGATTTTTGTTTCTGGCCGAAAGCTTCGATGAATGGAAAAAACCAAAAATGCCCAACGGCTATAATCTTTATTTTGATGATTGGGCAGAAAAAGATGTGGTGAACCTGGTTCATGCTACACGAAATCACCCTTGCATAGTGATGTGGAGTGCCGGAAATGAGGTGCCCGACCAATGGGGGAGCGATGGCGTGAAACGTGCCAAATGGCTGCAGGATATTTTTCATCGCGAAGACCCCACAAGACCGGTCACCGTAGGAATGGACCAGGTGAAAGCAGTGATGGAAAATGGGTTTGCCGCCATCATGGATATTCCCGGCCTGAACTACCGCGTGCATTTGTATGAAGAAGCTCATGAGAAATTTCCGCAGGGTTTTCTGCTGGGCTCCGAAACCGCTTCAACGGTGAGCTCTCGTGGTGTGTATAAATTTCCGGTAAAAACGGCTGCGGGCAAAAAATACGACGATTTACAGTGCTCATCTTACGATCTGGAGTATTGTAACTGGTCGAACATCCCTGATAAGGATTTTGTGTTGCAGGATGATAAACCCTGGGTGCTCGGTGAATTTGTCTGGACAGGTTTCGACTATTTGGGAGAACCTACGCCTTATGACCGGGAGTGGCCTTCCCGGAGTTCATATTTTGGTATTTGCGACCTGGCAGGATTGCCCAAAGATCGCTATTATCTCTACCGCAGCCGTTGGAACGATAAAGATGAAACATTGCATGTGTTGCCACATTGGAACTGGCAAGGCCGCGAAGGCGAGGTAACACCGGTTTTTGTTTATACAAGTTTTGAAAGTGCTGAACTGTTTATCAATGGGAAAAGCCAGGGCATTCAAACTAAGAACAACGATTCCCTGCTGCAGCACTACCGGTTGATGTGGATGGACGTTGAATATAAACCGGGTGAGTTAAAAGTAGTGGCCTTTGATGGCGATGGAAACATCGCTGCGGAAAAAATAATACACACAGCCGGAAAGCCCCATGCCATAAAGCTTGAGGCAGACAGAAAAACACTTTTGGCAGATGGTGAGGACTTGTGTTTTGTAACGGCCACCATTGTTGACAAAGATGGAAACCCGTGTCCGAATGCGGCAAACAGTCTTGATTTCAAGGTATCGGGAAATGGAAAATTCAGGGCGGTTTGCAATGGCGATGCCACTTCACTCGAAATGTTTCATCAGCCAACCATGAAGGTATTCAATGGTAAGCTGGTGGTAATCGTTCAATCTGCCAATGATCCCGGTGATATTGAATTGACTGTTTCAGGAAAACATCTGAAAAAGGGAAGTATAAAGCTGGATGCGATCAGGGAATAAGTTTTTGAATCCTCAACATCTGATACAAACCAGATTTTTGCTTGAAATTACTATTTAGCCGGTTTAGATTGCCCTTGTTGAAGGAGAACTTTTCACCCTTGTGTTTCATTTAGTATTGTAATATGTATTGCTTATATTTAACCTCTAAAATTCAAGAAAATATCTGGCGGAGGGTTTATCAGCAGGAAAATATTTTGCCCCGTCATTTATGGCGGGGTCAAATAATTAACAAACA
>CAYNDN010000203.1:0-8401 GCA_964395075.1 uncultured Lentimicrobiaceae bacterium
GCAACCAAATCTTTGCCTGATAATTTGATTAATCGTGATGCAGAAAATGAACATGCTGATGATGAATCCCCAAAATTGAAATGAAATTAACCGGAAAATGTTTAATCAGATGAAAAATCGGAATGTACTTGTTATGCTGTTTTTGATATGGATGTTTTCGTGCAAAACAACCAACGAAACAACCTACACCAACCTGGCAACAACCTACGATCCATCCGCTAAACTGAAAATAGAAGGCTGCCGCATTTTTCATGAAAACGACAGCATATCAAGGGTTTACATAAGTTACAATACTTCGGCGCTTAAATATGTGCAGCCACCGGGCAAGGATTATTATCGCTCGAACTACAGTTTTACTTACCAGTTATTTAAGTCTTACACAAGCAATGAAGTACTGGACGAAAACAGTTATGTGATGTCAGACAGCCTGTTTTATAAAAACCCGGTAACGCTGAAGATAGATTTTCCTGTGAAAGCGATGTCTCCGGGCAAATACCTGCTTGAGATTACTTTTAAAGATATAAATTCTGACACATACTTTTTGCATCCTGAAATTTTGGATAAACAAAATCGCAATCTTGCACAGAATTTTTTGCCACTCGACGAAGATGGCCAGGTGCTGCTTACTGATTGGATATCGTGGAAAGATAAATTTACCATCGAATGCCGTGATCATGATTTGAGCGGGCTTTTTGTTGATCATTATCAAATAGATTTTTCTGTAGCAGCCCCTCCCTTTTCGCAGGCCAGGCCGCCGGTTTATCAAAACGCACCGGAAAACAGTTTTTTTGTGAAGGTTGAAGATGGGATATCAGAACCCATGCAATTTGCAAAAGAAGGGTATTATTTTTTTCGGGCTGATACAATGGCAAATGAGGGATTAACACTTTTCCGATTGAGAGATTACTTTCCTGAGGTGCGAATGCCTGAGCAGATGATCCCACCCTTGCGTTACCTCACATCGAACAAGGAATTCAGAAAGCTTATGAATGCGCCGAATGCCAGGCAGGCAGTTGATAGTTTTTGGGTAGATGTTGCCGGTAACGCCGGGCGAGCTGAAGAGCTGATCGAAAAATATTATGCACGCGTTGAGGATGCCAACAGGCTTTTTACTTCGCACAAAGCGGGCTGGAAAACTGACCGGGGTATGATATACATTATTTATGGTGAGCCTAAAAGCGTTTTCAGGAGGAATGATATTGAAACCTGGATTTATGGAGAGCAGGGCAACAGGGTGTATCTGACCTTTGATTTTATTCGCGCTATCAATCCATTTACCGATAAGGATTACGAACTGCAAAGAGACCCTGATTATAAAGCCCAGTGGTACAATGCCACCTATTTCTGGCGGCGATAAAAAAAGCACGAAATCCTTCGACATCGTGCTTTCAGATTGACTAACATTTCATGCTATCTTTTCTTTACCGATCCTGCTCCGCTAACATTGCTGTCAACGTTTGGATCACCCATATACCTTACCGACGAGGCTCCGCTTGCGCGTATCCTGAGCGATTTTGTTGCATGAAGTTTAGCCTCGGAAGCCCCGCTGGCCCGCAGTTCAATTTCTTCAGCAATTAAATCGTAGGCATCAATCTCTGATGCGCCCGAAACTTCAAATTCGCACTCACGAACCTTTCCGGCAAGGTTGATTTCTGATGCACCGGAAAAATCGCATAGCAACAATTCGGTGGTGAGATCGAGATCAATTTCTGAAGCACCGCTGGCTTCGAGTTTCAAATTTGAAAAAGTGAGTGCATTGGTGCATTCGAGGTTACACGCTCCCGAAATATCCAGCTTGTCAATTTCCCTGAAGCTGATGTAAAGGTTTAATGCTTTCGAATTCCTGATGTTCTCTTCTGTGGTTACCCTTAATGTTCCTCCACTAACACGGGTTTTGATGATTGGGAGCAGGTTTTCATCGGCTTCCACAATTTGAGATTCCGTATCTCCCTGGGTGAGAATAACATTAAAAGCACCGCCTACACTTATAGCATCAAAAGTGCTTATTTTGCGGGTTTCTTTTTTTACGTTTCCATTGCCGTCAATACCACCAATAAACATACATCCTGTGGATGTGAGCGTGGTAAACAGCAGGAATAATACTGCAATTGTTGTTGATTTCATTTGATTTGCCTTTAAATTATTGAATTTGAACTTTATCTGTGATAAACATCTCCCGATCCTGAGCTTGAAACATCAACACTTGCTGGGTTTCCTTTGTAGGTCAGGTCGCCTGATCCGCGTAGCCTTACCTTTAAATTCCCTGCAACTGAAACCACCATATCTCCTGATCCATTCCCTGTGGCTGAAACATCCTGGGCATCTAAGCCATAGAGGTTTACATCGCCTGAGGCAGATTGGGTGATTTCAACCTTGCTGGCACTTCCAGCCAATTCCACATCTCCTGATCCCATTATTCTTATTTCGCAATAATCCAGTTGCATATCCTCACCCTCAAATGAACCTGAGCCATTTACCTTTAATGAAAAATCGCCCTGTACTCCGGTTAATTTTATATCTCCTGAGCCGTTGATGGAACAATTTACATTTTTCACATCCAGATCAAGCTCAATATTACCGGATCCATTGATATGTATGTCGAGGCCTATTCCGGAAATTGTATTTTCAGACTCCACATCCCCTGATCCGTTAACCCTGATTTCGTGCAGGTTATTTACTGTAACTATAACATCAAGCCTGGTGGCTCTCGAAATGTTGCCATCAATATCAATTTTCAATTTATCGCCTGATACTTCGGTTTCGATTTGCTTCATCAGGTTTTCGTCGGCTTTAACCACCACCTTTGTTGATGCTCCCTGTAAAATTGTCAGGTCGGCAGAGCAGTTCAGGCTGATTTCTGAAAAATCCCCTACGTTTCTTTCCTGGCTGATTACGTTTCCATTTCCTTTGGTTCCACGACCCCATTGCGCATAAGCGGTATCGGCAATCAATAGCAAAATTACAGCAGCCGAAAGGCTCAATAATACTTTCAAATTATTCATCATTATTATTTTTATTTGTTTGACTTAACTTTTTTAACCGGGTTACAGGAAATTACATTTCGATGGAAACATTACCAAACGAACTTTCGATTTGAACAGTTGATTTGGCAGGTCCATCTCCAAAAGTTCCCTTGTAATATTTTTCGGTACTTTCAACAATACGCTGTGAAAATGATGCCGCATCTCCGGGGAAGTCAAGGTCGCAAAATTCCATATCAGCTTCCACGTTAAACGAGGAGCCTTTCATAAATTCCAACACTACCGCGCCAAAACTGTTTTCTACATTGATTTCAGAAAAATTAGCAGCTATTTCCCTGACTTTCAGGCTACCGTATTCCGTATCAGCTATCATCAGCTCATGGAGCATTTCAATTTTAAATTCCGAAAATTTGGAGGCCAACTCGATGCTTCTCACTTCGCCAATGGTAACATTGCCACCTTCATTTTCGATTTCAAGTACTTCAGCTTTCGAAACTGAAACTGTTGAATAGTCTGAATCAATACTCAGTTCCAGGGCTTCATCAATTGTTATAGAGGAGTAGGAAATTTCGAGATCTCCACGACTCACAAAGTTGATTTTGGCCTCGCCAAAGCTCACATCTATTTTGTTTACATCAAAAGTGAGTGCTTTAATTTCAACAGATCCATACTGTATGTTGATATCTGATTCACCTTGTGCCTTATCGATATAAGCATTTCCAAACTGGTGATCGATATCCAGCCTGACACTTTCGGGCATCATGATTTCGATATCGATGGACAGGCCCTTTTTATCACCGCTAAAAATCCTGTCGTTAAAGTCAGTCTCAACCGAAACGCCATTGCGGTTACCTTCAATTTCAATGCTGATTTTGTCGAGTAATTTGTGTGCTTTATCAATATTGGAAGCCTGAACGGAAGCTGTTATTATTATTTTCAGTAACTTTTGTTTTGCTCTCGAAAACCTGGTCCTTACATTGCCATAAGTCGTTTCAAGAATTCCGGCAATTTCTTCGTGGTCGTAACCTTCAAGCAGGTTCAGCGAAATGATGATCCGATAATTTTCAGGTAGTTTTTTTAAGGCATTCCTGATTTCCTCCAGGCGGCAAAAAACATTTTCTGAGTATGTCTTTTCGGATTCACTGTCATCCGGTATCTCAAATTGATCACTGTCAATGCTGTTAGTTGGCTTTTTACTTCGCAGATGATTGATCGATTTGTTGATGACGATTCGCTTTATCCAGGAGCCAAAAGATCCCTCACCTTTAAAAAACCGGATTTTTTCAAAAGCTTCAGTGAACGATTCCTGCATGACGTCTTCCGCTTCTGCAGTATTGTTCACAATGCGAAGGCTGGCGTTGTACATAGCACTGCAATAGAGATCGTACAACCTCTCCTGTGCCTGCCTGTCGTTTATCCTACAGGCTTCAATCAGTTCAGCATGCTCTGTTTTATCAGCCCTATCGAATTTCATCATGATATACAGTAAAGTGACACATGCAAATTGAAAATGTTACAGTATGATTCAGTTAGTGAAGAATTATTTTTTTAACCAACGATTGTTTATTGGATGATATGAAGGCAAAATAATTTCCTGAAGCCAAAAATGGCTTGGTAACCCAGGTAATCTCATGCTTTCCGGCAACATATTTTCTATCAGTCAAGGTTTCAACTAACTGGCCGCTTGCATCCACAATTCTTATCTGTATATGCTGGGGTTTATGCAGCGTAAGGGAAAAGTTGGTAAAGCCAGTGGCAGGGTTCGGGTTGGGATCACTTATCTGGAAGTTTATTAAATGTGGTTCAGGCAAAAATACCGGGTCCTGGTTTTCATAGGCTCCTATATCAATTAGTCCACCAACAATTCTGCTAAACCTTGCCAGATCATGTTGTGGGATCATTAGCCCAGCGGTATCGGGTGTTCCGGAATTTACACATGGCGACGTTAGTTCCGGAAAATAATTTTCGGTACCGAACATGGGATCTTCATCCATATTGTTTTCATAATTTCCTGAATATGCTACGCCACCGGTACCGTCAAAATTTTCGCATCCACCTTCGATATTGTTGTAATAAAAGTGAGGTTGAGCAAGCAAATCCCATAAATAAACCTGGTTGGATTCGCCGCCGTATTGGGTATTCCCATAAAAAATGTTGTTGAATAATTCCGGTGCAACAGAGTCTTTGCAATAAAATCCGCCACCTCCACCAATACAATGATTATTGCATACCGTGTTGTTTACATAGAGCGGGCTGCAATTATGTGTAGAAATGCCGGCGCCAAAAAATGCCGATCCATTATTGATCACCAGGTTGTTGCTGATTGCCTGGTGGCAGGTGTCGATGTGCAGAATACTAAAAGCTCCGCCAATGGCACTAAAATTCTCATCAAAAATATTGTGCGAAACCAAACAGTCGCTAAACCTTACACACAAACCACCACCTACACCGGTTGAGGAATTCAGGGTAAAAAAGTTGTGTGTAATAATTGGGTCGCTCCAATCGCTGCAAATACCGCCACCGTAGCCGTAGTAGGCAAATGTTTGTCCACATCTGTTGGATTCAAAATGGTTGCCGGTGATTTTGATGGATGCTTCTTCGAGGTAAACGGCGCCACCATTATAGTAAGCATAATTATTCCGGAAGTTGCAATTTTGGATCGCTATGTTATTGGCGTTTCTAATGCAAACAGCACCTCCATAGCCATGAATTGAATCCGGGGCAACGGCCTTCCCAAAACTAAAATCACAATAGCGAAGAATTGTTGAATCCACTGAAGGAGCTATATTTTCAATACGCAATTGTTTCCAGCCACCATCCGGGATGGTGTCGTTGTGAAAACCCGTAGTATCGTTTATGGTGAAAAAGATCGGGTGGTTTTCTGTACCGATTGCTTTGAGACTGCCCTTTATTTCAAAATAAAATTCCCCTCTGAAAATCACATCAGTGCCCGGCGCAATTTCCAGTGTTTCAACTTCCCGGATTTGAATATTTCCAACAACATTTACCGTATCCACATTCCAGGTGCCTGATACAATCCCTGATACTTCAATGGAATCGGCATGCACTTGCGCGGGTAAAAAGTTTAAAAAGAGTAAAATAGATAATTGTAGATTTTTCATTTTTTTCACAAGTTTTAGACTGAATTATTCATCAAAATCTGGATGAAAATACTAATTATTTTTCCTCCTGTATTTTTCATTAATTATTGAGGTTAAACACATCTGCTAATTTCAGAAGTCACCATTAATTTCTGTCCTTTTCTAAATCATAAACATACCACATCCCGAACATCCCAATGAAATCATCAAACTTCCGGGCTTTATCTTCACCATATTTTGACAGGTTGCGGTAAATCTTTTTAATCTTCTTAGGCTGTGTGAGGTTTTTGCCTGACTTCGAAAAAAATTTGTCTGCATAGCAAAGCATTTTTTCTTCTGTACTCAAAGGAATCATATCGCGATGCGGCAAAGGCAATTTATACCGGATAATCTCAGCTTTGGAAATACCGGTTCCGGTGTGTCGTTCACAAAAGGGAGCAATTTCGTGAAGTCCTTCGGCTTCCAGGATTTCACGTCCAAGGTACCCATGGCGAATGTAAGGATGATCGCCTACGCAGCCAATTGACGGAGCGTATGTTTCAATCACGCCAATGTCGTGCAGCATGGCGGCTGCTTCAAGGAGCTGCCGGTCAACATCAAGATGCTGGTTTTTATCGGCGATTTTCAATACCAGATTTTTTACTGATGTCGAGTGCTTTAGCAGGATTTCAAAGGCCTTGCTTTTTGGCTTCGCATATTTTTTAAGCAGTGCAACGGTTTCCTGTGTTGTAATCATGGAAATGGTATTAGAAAAGATCGAAGATAATTCTTACATAGGCATAAATATCCGGCTTGAAATCACCATAACCTTCCAGGTTTAAGTTTTTATAATAAATCGTAAAACCCGGGTCGAATGAAACGGATTCATTCAAAATAAATTTGAGACCACCATTCAGGAATATCCCAAACCCGATTCCGCCCTGGTAAACATCATAAGCATAACTATTTGAATTGGGAACAAAACCTCCTGATCCATACCTGTTCACCATGGTGTACTCTCTTTTCCCAATTTTGATGCGGCTTTCCAACACCTTGGTGCTGTTCATGTGCAATCCGGTTTCGATGAAAATACTGGTGTACCTACCGGTTCGGTAAAATTTGCTGATGCCCACATCGATGACGCTCCGGCGTTCTTTGCTGCGCAAAAACCCGGTTCGGAATCCCGGTTCGCTCGTAAATGTTACAGTATCGATCACAAGCTGAAATGCTCCGCTGGTTTTTAATTCAACATAGTTTGTCTGGATAAACACCCCGGTTGTATTGTTGAAATTGTATTTGGCATAAAATCCTGGTGAAATTGCTGCATCATATTTCATTTCAATCGGATAGTACACCCACCAGGTTTTGTCAGGGGACTCTCCGGCAGGAACGTCGTTTGCATCCAAAACACCATATTGTTGTTTCCAGGCTTCCCAACTGCTTTCAAATGCCTGGGGTGGTAAATAGTCAAACGTATTGTAAACTTTATTACTGTTAAGCTCCTGCTGAATTTCTTCGTACCAGTATTGATTATTCAACACATAGTCGATGTTGTTTTCGTTAAAGGGCTCACCACTGTAGTATTGCGCTGAATAGTTGTTGGCAAAATACATCCCGATGTTGATACCGAATCGCCAGCCGGTCAAATCATATTCCGACCAGTTTCGATCAGCTTCAAAAAATTTTGGGGCTGACTGAGCCGTGATATCAGGAGTGATAAAAAAGAGCATTAAGAAGTAAAGAAACGGATTGAGGATGATAGAATTCTTCATGATATTTGTTAAAGTTCAAGGGCAAAAATAGCTAAAAAAACATGCTTGTACAGTTTTTCATTTTTTGCCGGTTTTTTGCTCTGCCTAATGGTACTGCTGACGTTTTTCTATAAAAAAAATGTTAATTGGTTGTAAACAAAATTATTTATGTCCATTAAAAAATATTGTAGTTTCGTGCGTTCATTCAATAATTAGATATGGATATTGAACACCTAAAATCAGGTTTTTATAAGGCCTTTGGACAGTCAGATGCAGAAATCCAAATTTATTTTGCACCAGGACGAATTAACCTGATTGGGGAACACACCGATTATAACAACGGATATGTGTTTCCATGCGCCATAACTTACGGCACCTATCTTTTGATACGAAAAAACAATCGCAACTCCTTGCGCTTCAGGTCAGAAAATTTCAATTTCGGAGATGAGATTCCGGTTATTAATATCTCGCAGCCTTTACCCGGAAAGTGGATGAATTATCCCCTCGGGGTTTTTGATCAATTATTGAAACATGGCCTGAAACCTGAAGGCCTCGATTTGCTGTATGCCGGAGATATTCCAAATGGTGC
>CAYNDN010000204.1:0-7467 GCA_964395075.1 uncultured Lentimicrobiaceae bacterium
GAAACCAACGTTTTCAGGCTGGTTCATGGTGAGGGAGATGGTTTTCCGGGATTGATCGCAGATTATTACAACGGTGTGGTTGTTTTACAGGCGCATTCTGTTGGCATGTGGCGGCATAAGGAATTATTCGCTGAGATAATTGTCGAATTGCTTGGTGATAAAATAAGTGCCGTTTACGATAAAAGCGAATCCACTTTAAACGAGGCAGAATCGGGAGAGGAGCCAAACTTCCTTTATGGTGGGGCAGAAAATGTTGAAGTACAAGAATATGGCCATACGTTTGAAGTTGATTTCCAAAAGGGTCAGAAAACCGGTTTTTTTGTTGATCAGCGCGAAAACCGGAAATTTCTCTCAAAGTATAGCGCAAATAAAAAAGTCGCCAACATTTTTGGATACACAGGCGGCTTTTCAGTTTATGCTGCTGGTGGTGGTGCCAAACTGGTTGATACCCTGGATAGTTCTGTAAAGGCCATAGAACTCGCTAAGAAGAATATGGAGCTTAGTTTCGGACCTCAGGACAATCACCGTTATTTCACAATGGATGCATTTGAGTTTTTAAAAAAACCTCCCGAAAAATATGATGTTATTGTTCTTGATCCCCCTGCATTTGCCAAGCACCGCCAGGCTCTGAATAATGCTTTAAAGGCTTACCGCCGAATAAATGAGACAGCTATGCGGAATCTGCTGCCAGGTGGAATTCTCTTCACATTCTCCTGTTCACAAGCCATTTCCAGTGTAGATTTCAGGAAAGCTGTTTTTACTGCTGCTGCAAATACGAACCGATCGGTCAGGGTGCTGCATCAACTTCATCAGCCGGCAGACCATCCGGTGAATATCTACCATCCTGAAGGAGAGTACTTAAAAGGGTTAGTGTTATTTGTGGAGTAGTGGAATTTACAGTTTAAATCCTAAAGTTTCTTCATCGGACTCCTCAACGTTGGAAGCGAATTTCCCCCGAGGGATGCCTACGGCTGATTTTCAGATATCGATAGCTATCGGTAATCAAAACACCAAAAAGAAGGAAAAATCGATAAAAAATGATTTTCAGATGCTGAATGAGTCAACTTTGTTTTAGGTAACTTAAAAATCCACATCCATATCCATTCCACCCCCATCACCGTTTCTCTGCATTTCTCTTTTATAGTTATTGATCATCCAACTTAAGGAAAGACTAAAAATGGGTGCTTCACGATCGAAATAATCATAAGCGTAGAACGACTCACCAGTAGAAGTAAACTCATATTTAGCTGTACCGAAAATATCTCTTACTGATGCCGTTAAACTTAGGTGATTGTTAAAGAAATTTTTCTTTACTGCAGCATTTGTCATCAGAAATCCCTCACGCTCGCCTTGTGCAGTAACCGTTGGGCCTCTGTAATATCCACTGAACTGGATCCTGAAATCTTTGGGAAGCTTAAGTATTGCGTTGAGCCTGCTATTCCAGTTTAAACTTTCAGCATCAACATCTTCATCAGCTATTGAACCGTCAATTCGATAGTGGTACAAATTACCTGATAACGTGAGATTGAGCCATTCGGTCGGGTCTGTTCTGACCATTAATTCTGATCCAAGCGAATAATCATTATTCAGGTTTTCGAAGGTGTGCAGGAATGAGCCATCTTCCTGCAATGTTCTTATACGCGTAATTTTATTATTCGTAACCCGGTAATAGCCTTCAAGAGAGATAATTGATTCCCAGATTCTTTTTGTGTAAGAAACTTCATAAGAATCAATATATTCCGGTTCAAGGTTTGGGTTGCCCTGGCGGTAGTTAAACTGATCGATGTAAGTGATGAACGGATCGAGATACCATCCACGCGGCCGGTCTATCCTTCGGGAGTAGCTTGCCATCACCTGGTCTTTATTATCAAATGATTTTGAAAGATGTAGCGTGGGAAAATAATCCCAACGGTCAATCAATGATGGTTCTGTGGCTTTCCTGTTTTTAATTTCCCTGTAAGTGTACTCTCCGCGCAGCCCAAGCTGGTAACCAAACGACCTCCAGGAATTAGAATAAATACCATACACCGAATAAATATCCCGCTTGAAATCCATGTCGTTCGAATAAACGGTATCTTCAACCCACTCACTCACAGTGTAGCTCCAATCGTTAAATGTGTATATCTCCGTTTCTTCTTCTAAGCGGGCTTGAGCACCCGCTTCAAATTTGCCTTCTTCCCCAACGGGCTTGGTATAATCAATCTTAAACCGAAATTCCTCGTCTGCATCAATTTCTGTTGTGCGAATGTAAAAAGGCTCATCTTCTGTTTTATTCCAATCTGCATCGGTCACATATTCTTTTTGTTCATCATAATCATCGCCGTCTCTTGTTGAATAGTATGCCATACCTTCGATCTGATGGCCTAAGTCGTCAAATTTATGCTGGAAATCCAGGGTTATATTATTATAATAGCCTGAGCGATTTCTGTCGGTTTCCGAAAATGTGTAATCGTTTACCGATGTAGGATTCGTAAATTCCTCGAGAAAGGATGTGCGTTTGCCATTAAATTCATAATATCCGGTTCGGCCCTGCAGTCCGATTATTGTCATATCTGTTAGGGAATAATCAAAGCCTCCCCGCACACCATAGCCAACCCGGCCTCTGTTTCGGTCGCCATAGCTGTTTCTAAAAAAAGTGGTATCCTCACCATATATTTCATTTATTGACTTTCTGCTACCGTTTCTGTTTCTGTCGTTGTAATCGGCACCCACAAAAAAATTAAACTTGTCGTACCTGTAATTCAGAATGAAATCTGTCCGGATAGAATTATCGGATGCCAAAGAGGCATTGACGACACCATTAAATCCTTTTTCAATCTTTTCTTTTAAAACAACATTAATAATCCCTGCTACGCCATCCGGGTCGTATTTTGCCGAAGGGTTGGTGATGATTTCGATGGTTTCGATATTGCTGGCCGGAATTTGCTGAAGTGCATCCGATCCTTCTAGCACGCTTGGGCGCCCATCTATCAAAACCGTAAACGATGAACTTCCCCTTAGACTTACATTTCCATCAATATCTACCTGTACCGAAGGCGTGTTTTCCAGGGCAGTAATTGCCGATCCACCCTCGGCCATAATATCCTGACTCACATTGATTACTTTTTTATCGATTTGATATTCGATCAATTCTTTTTCAGCGACGATTTCAACGGCCTCCAGATCTTCAGTGGAAGAATGGAGTTCTATCAATCCAATATCAATGGCAGGTTGTTTAGGCGTTACTTTAATATCATAGATAGTATCCCGTTTGAATCCCATAAAATTTGCAATCAGATAATAGCCTCCAAACTTTACTTTTTCCAGTTTAAATGTTCCATCCATTCTTGTTACGGTGCCTGTTGCCAGCGTAGAATCGCGCATGCTAAAAATGGCAACATTGGCATAACCCATTGGGTTTTGGGTATTGTATTCCTGAATCTTGCCCGTAATTATACCTATGGCTGGCATGTTTCGGGAGTTGCCATAGCCACCGCCGGGGCGTTGTGCCCAGATGGATATATTTAATAAAATTAAAATTATTGTAATTCCGATTTTTCTCATAGTCTGTTTTTCTTTTCGATGCACTAACAACAAATCATTCAATAGGTTTCTGCTTTATAGTTTTTTTAGACATACAAAAGTGCACGATTATTCCATAATTGAACAAAAAAAAAATCAATCTAAACCCAAGTGTTGATTTTTGTAAAGTAAAGCAATAGCTCAACATTTTTTATTTACTGAATTATGGATTGCTGCCACCAAAACGACAAATTCTCTACATTTGCCCACAGAGAAAATTTGAATATGAAAGTAGCCGGATTCATCAGGACACTTGGGCCGGGTTTGCTTTTTGCCGGTGCCGCTGTGGGTGTTTCGCACCTTGTGCAAAGTACTCGGGCAGGAGCAAGTTATGGTTTTGAACTGGTTTGGGTATTAATTCTTGCCAATGCTCTTAAATACCCATTCATGGAATTTGCTCCCCGTTATGCAAATGCCACTGGCAATTCACTTATTCATGGCTACGCGAAAATTGGAAAATGGGCGCTGATGCTTTATGTTTTGCTCACCATTTCAACGATGTTTGCCATACAGGCGGCAATAACCATCGTAACCGCCGGATTGCTTACCAATATCTTTAACATTAGTCTTCAAATGCCTTTGCTTACAGCGCTGATCCTGGGTATTTCAATGGTAGTGCTCGGGCTTGGGCATTACGGCACGCTGGACAAAATCATTAAATGGGTAATCGTAACTCTGGCGGCATCCACCGTAATAGCTGTGATTTATGCCTTTGGAGCAGGTTTTTTTAATCAGGCTTCCCTTACCGGAAATTTTGACTGGAACAAGCATGTGGATATCCTTTTCCTGATTGCTTTTGTGGGTTGGATGCCGGCACCGCTGGATGTGTCGGTGTGGCACTCGCTGTGGTCGGTGGCCAAGGAAGACCAGCTTGGGAAAAGGCCTTCGATGCGTCAGGCACTGGTAGATTATAATATCGGATACATTGGTGCGGGCTTTTTGGCTTTGTGTTTCCTTTCGCTGGGGACGCTGGTTATGTTTGGCTCCGGACAGGAACTTTCGGGAAAGGGAACCGTTTTTGCCGGGCAACTCATAAGCATGTACACCAGCAGCATTGGAAACTGGGCCTATCCGGTGATTGCTATTGCAGCTTTAACAACGATGATCAGCACCACCATAACCTGCCTTGACGCTTATCCACGCGTGCTTCGGCAATCTTCGGTGTTATTGCTTCCTGATCTTCAGGATATGGATAAATATCACCAGAAGCTTTACTGGCTGTGGATTGCCGTGGTTGTTGCCGGGACGCTGCTTTTGCTTGGATATCTGTCGGGAACCATGGGTTTTATGGTGGATTTGGCTACCACAATTTCGTTTGTAACGGCACCTATTCTCGCCATCCTGAACTTCAGGGTAATATCCGATAAGCATTTACCGGATTTTGCGAAACCTGCCAAATGGCTGCGGGTTTACGCCTGGATTGGCATTGTATTTCTTTCGGGGTTCAGTCTTTTTTATATCGTATGGGAGTTTTTAATCAATTAAAATAACAACAATGAGCGATCGGATAATTCTGATAAAAGATGACATTACCAAGCTTGAAGTGGACGCAATAGTAAACGCTGCAAACCGATCACTGCTTGGAGGTGGAGGTGTTGATGGAGCCATTCACAGGGCTGCCGGCCCGAAGTTGCTTGAAGAATGTAAAACAATAAACGGCTGCGAAACCGGCCAGGCAAAAATCACAAAGGGATACAAACTGCCGGCAAAACATGTTATTCACACCGTTGGGCCGGTGTGGCACGGAGGCAAAAACCAGGAGCCGGAATTGCTGGCGTTTTGTTATCGTGAAAGTCTCAATCTGGCTTTGGATAATAAATGTAGAACAATAGCTTTTCCGAACATCAGTACGGGAGTTTATGGATTTCCAAAAAGAGAAGCCGCCGGAATAGCCGTTGAAACAGTTCAACAATTTTTGGCTGAAAACAAATTGCCAAATCAGGTTACCTTTTGCTGTTTTGATGATGATAATTACCAGCTCTACCAGGATTTACTCGACTAAAAACAACCAAAAACCAAAACTGAGATTTGAAGACGATACTATTTTCTGTACTGGCCTTACTATTGATTTCTACTTTTACAAATCACACGCTGGCCCAGGATGCCAAAAAGCAGGTGGAGGCGCTCAGGATTGAGAAGCCTGTGCACATTGATGGATTTTTGGATGATCCGCAATGGAAGGAGGCCAGGCCTGCCACCAACTTTTTTCAGTACGACCCGTACAACGGCCCGCCGGCAACCGAAGAAACCGAAGTGCGCATCCTGTACGATAACGTGGCCAT
This sequence comes from uncultured Lentimicrobiaceae bacterium, assembly GCA_964395075.1. Taxonomy (GTDB): domain Bacteria; phylum Bacteroidota; class Bacteroidia; order Bacteroidales; family 4484-276; genus SABY01. The sequence continues at coordinate 5,844 of CAYNDN010000204.1, forward strand.
TTACATCGGTGCGATGATGTACGATTCCGCGCCCGACAGCATCCTTACCGAACTCGGTTTTCGCGATACCGATAATCTCAATACGGATTATATTGCTTTTATGTTGAGTCCATTTAACGACAACCTGAATGCTTTTGAATTTGGCGTTTCCGCTTCGGGAGTGCAATACGATGCCAAGATTTATAATGACGATGACGATGAGGAGTGGGACGCCGTTTGGCAAAGCAAGGTGCAGATCGTTGATTCGGGCTGGTCGGCCGAGGTTATGATCCCGTATTCGGCCATACGCTTTCCTGAAAAAGAATTACAAACCTGGGGATTCAATGTGGAGCGCAGCATCCGCCGAAAGCGCGAAATCGATAACTGGTCATTCATAGATAAAGAAAAGAATGGTGTGCTGCGGCAGGCCGGGGAGATTACCAATTTCAGAGATATCAAACCACCATTGAGGTTATCTTTCACACCGTATGTTTCCGGTTATCTCGAGAAAAATGCCGGTGAAAACGAGTGGGGCTATTCACTTAATTATGGCATGGATCTGAAATATGGCATCAACGAAAGTTTTACGCTGGATATGACCCTGATCCCAGACTTTGGGCAGGTGCAGTCGGATGACGAGATTTACAACCTCTCGCCATTTGAAGTGTATTACGAAGAACGCCGCCCGTTTTTTACCGAAGGCACGGAGCTGTTCAGCAAGGGAGACGTTTTCTATTCCCGCAGAGTTGGGGATATCCCCGTTGGATACCACATGGTGGACGACAGCTTAGGCGAAAATGAATTCATTGCGGATAATCCCACCAAAACCAAGCTAATCAATGCAACCAAAATATCGGGGCGTACCAACAAGGGCCTGGGCATCGGCGTGTTCAACGCCATCTCAGCGCGCACCTTTGCCACCGTATCGGATTCTCTCACAGGAAATACCCGCGAGGTGGAAACGCAGCCGCTCACCAACTACAACATGGTGGTGTTCGACCAAAGCCTGAAAAACAATTCTTATGTGAGCTTATATAATACAAATGTTTATAAGGGAGCTGGTCAATATATTGCCAATGTTACCGGTACCGAGTTCCAGTTCTTCAATAAGAAATCCACATATTCCATTGATGGCAAGTTTAACCTGAGCCAGAAGTATAACAAATCAGCAAAGCCTGAACTTGGGATGGCATACGATATTTCTCTCGCTAAAACCAGTGGCCGGTTTAATTTTGAGTTTACACGTTATGTAGAAGACGACCAGTACGATCCCAACGACCTGGGTTATCTGGATGTGAATAATGAGCTTACGCACGCCCTCGAATTAAATTACAATTTCTACGACCCGTTCTGGAAGCTGCTCTGGTGGTACAACAGTTTTTCGGTGTGGCACCAGCAATTGTACGAACCGCGCGAGTTTGTGGAATTTGGTTTTTACGGGAGCTCCCGGGCCACCTTCAGGAACCGGCTCACCGTTGGTTTAAATTTCGATGTGTTGCCGGTGGACCGCAACGATTTCTTCGAGCCACGCACCGAAGGCAGGAAATTCGTGGAGCCGGCGTCGTGGGAGCTCAGCGGGTTTGTTTCACCGGATTACCGCAAGGCGTTCATTGTGGATGCCAGAGCTGGAATGGATCGCTCGGCG
>CAYNDN010000204.1:7477-8386 GCA_964395075.1 uncultured Lentimicrobiaceae bacterium
CGACCAGCGGGAATGGTACCTGAGCGTTTCGCCGCGATGGCGCGTAAACGATAAACTTACCTTCAGGCTCAATGCATTTTATGAGCAGGATAACAATGACATCGGCTATGTGGACGACCGGCAGGTTGAAGGAACCCATGAAATCATTTTTGGAAAACGCAATCTGCAAACGGTTGAAAATGTGTTTTCCACGGTGTATATCTTCAACAACCTGCTGGCACTGGATTTCAGGTTGCGGCACTACTGGCTGCTGGCCAGATACAACCAGTTTTACCTGCTGGAGCAGGATGGAAGCCTGGGAAATACGGATTACACCGAAAACAACGATTTCAATTACAATGCCTTCAATATTGATATGATCCTGCGGTGGGAATTTGCACCCGGAAGCGAGTTGGCCGTGGCCTGGAAAAATGCCGTGCTCACCTACAACCAGTCGGAGATCACCGACAGGTTTTTCGACAACCTGCGCAACACACTCGATTCCCCGGCAGATAACAGCCTCTCGGTAAAGCTGCTGTATTATCTGGATTATTTGTATTTGCAGAAACGGAAATGATGACGAAAATCTCCATAATCACTACTAAAAAAAATGTGCTAAATTTGCATAGTATTCCGAAATAGTTAAACTAATTCGTAGTAACATGCAATTTTATCAGCGTATTCTAAACATTAATTTACCGGAGCGTCAGTCTGCGTTTTTATGGGGACCACGTAAAACCGGAAAATCTACTTATCTAAAAACACATTTCCCTGATAGCATAAAATATGATTTTTTGAATACTGAAATATTCTTTGAGTTTTCAAAAAAACCACAATTATTACGGGAGCAATTATTGGCAAAAAATCCCGGGATGCTACAAAAACCTATTATCCTCGACGAGGTGCAGAAAATCCCAAAACTATTGGATG
>CAYNDN010000205.1:0-3287 GCA_964395075.1 uncultured Lentimicrobiaceae bacterium
GTAAAATTTTAATGAGCATGTGCTCGGCTGCCAAAACTGTTTTATGCAGGTAAACCTGCCAGTACATAAGCCTGCGTGCCACAATAAATTTATCGATCGAATAAATGCCTTTTGCTTCCACCACCAGATCATCCTCTGCCACATCAAGCATTTTGATGATGCGCTCTGTGTTGATCACCCCTTCTGAAACCCCCGTAAAAAAACTGTCGCGCCTGAGATAATCCAGTCTGTCCATATCTAATTGGCTCGAAACCAAACGATGCAGAAATTTTTTGGAGTAAGTATTGGTAAAGATTTGGATGGCAGTATTCATTACAGTTCCGAATTCCTGCCAGAAAGCTTTCATAAAAAGCAAGGAGAGGTCTTCATGGGAAAGGCCTGAAACCAATGATTTCTCTAAGGTATGCGAATAGGGTCCGTGCCCAATATCATGCAATAAAATTGCGATATATGCACCAAGTGCCTCATCATCCGAAATATCATTACCTTTTGAGCGAAGCACATCAACCGCCTGCATCATTAAATTCATCGATCCAATCAGGTGATGAAAACGGGTATGAAGGGCTCCTGGGTAAACAAGGTGGGTTAACCCAAGCTGTTTAATACGTCGAAGCCTCTGGAAAAAGGGATGCTCAATAAAATCGAAGATGATCTCACTCGGCAGATTGATAAACCCGTAAACCGGGTCGTTGATGATTTTTTTCTTGTTCTGTTGTCGAAAATTCAAGATTCAGTGTGATTTAAAAAGGAAATATGGTCAGTAAGATTTTAATTTTGAGGGCTTATCCATTCAATGGAAATCTGTTATGTAAACTCAACCCGTAAAACAGGTTAAAAAATATTAAGACCATGAAATAATAGCCGTTAAAAGCCTGTTTAATACTAACTTTGAGAAAAAAGCAAAAATACATCTAATAATTAAACCTCCTCAATTACATGGATAAAATCAAAATTTTGTGGGCAGATGATGAAATCGAACTCCTGAAACCGCATATCATTTTTCTTGAACAAAAAGGCTACGAAGTACACACCTCCAACAATGGCGATGAAGCATTGGATATTATGAAAGACGTTCCTTTCGACATCGTTTTCCTCGACGAGAACATGCCGGGGATGTCGGGTATCGAAACCCTGGCCGAAATCAAACAGGTTCAGCCAAACCTCCCCGTAGTGATGATCACGAAAAGTGAAGAAGAAACCATTATGGAAGATGCCATCGGGTCGAATATTGCAGATTACCTGATAAAGCCGGTAAAGCCCAACCAGATTCTATTGAGCCTTAAAAAGAACCTGGAAAACCGCAAAATTGTGAGCGAAAAGAAAACCCATGCCTACCAGCAGGACTTCAGGAATATTGGCATGGAACTGTCGAACAACCTGAACCACCACGAGTGGGTGGATGTGTATAAAAAACTCACCCGTTGGGAACTCGACCTGGCCAGATCAGAAGATGAGGGCATCATGGAAGTTTTAAAGATGCAAAAAGAAGAAGCCAACCAGGTGTTTTCAAAATTCATCGAGAAAAACTACCTCAATTGGATCAATGGCAAAACTGCCGACAAGCCCGTTTTATCGCATACACTGCTTAAAGACCGCGTGCTACCCAATGTTTCAGCAGACTCAAATACTTTCCTAATCCTGATCGACAACCTGCGTTACGACCAGTGGAAAGTGCTGCAACCCATATTTGAACAGTTTTTCCGCATAGAAAATGATGACATCTATTTTAGCCTGTTGCCAACCACCACTCAGTATGCACGCAATGCCCTGTTTGCCGGCTTGCTTCCATCAGAAATTGAAAGGAAATATCGAAAATATTGGGTGAACGAAGATGAAGAAGGCACCAAAAACCAGTATGAAGAAGAGTTATTGCGGGAGCAATTGAAGCGCCACGGTAAAGACATCAAACTATCATACCATAAAATTCTGAACTTAAATGCAGGTCGCAAGCTGGTTGACAATCTATCCAACCTGCTGCAAAACAATCTCAACGTAATCGTTTACAATTTTGTGGATATGCTCTCGCATGCACGCACCGAGATGGAGATCATTCGCGAACTGGCCGATGATGAACCCGCTTACCGCTCCATCACAATCTCCTGGTTCGAGCACTCGCCACTCTACGAAATAATGCGCTTTATTGCCGGCAAAGGGCTTGATTTGATACTCACCACCGACCACGGATCAGTGAGGGTACAGGACCCTGTTAAAGTTGTTGGCGATCGCAACACCAACACCAACCTACGCTATAAAACCGGAAAAAGCCTGAACTACAACAAGAAACAAGTTTTTGAAGTGCGCAAACCCGACGACATTTTCCTGCCAAGGCTAAATGTGAGCTCATCGTATATCTTTTGCAAAGGCAACGATTTTTTTGCCTACCCAAACAATTACAACTACTACGTAAACTACTACCGCAACACCTTCCAGCATGGCGGTATTTCATTGGAAGAGATGCTGATTCCATTTGTTAAACTGAAAGCGAAATAATTCAGGGAAGTATTTTTTGAGCAATGAAACACAGGGTTATCTCAAAATCGCCAGACGATCTTTCGATGGTAGCAGAAAAACTTCTAAAGTGTCACGGCGGCAAGCGGGTTTTTGCTTTTTATGCCGCTATGGGTGCCGGCAAAACTACCTTCATTCACCGGATTTGTGATAAGTTGCAGGTGTTGGATAATGTGTCGAGCCCCACTTTTGCTATCATCAACGAGTACCTTACCAAGGATCAGCAAAGCATCTTACATTTTGATTTTTACAGAATAAAAGATCTGGCGGAGGCCATTGATATTGGTTCGGAAGAATATTTTTATAGTGGGAGCTATTGCTTTATTGAATGGCCGGAATTGGCAACAGAAATCCTGCCTGAAGATGTTGTAAAAGTAACTATTGAAGTTGACCCCGACTCCGGAAACCGGATTTTTCAGTTTTAATTTTCCCGAAAAAGCAGTTTTGTCAATCTGTTGTATATTTGGAAAGTAATTGACCACAGGAAAAATATTGCATCCGATAAACACAGTTTGTGATGAATTTAAGCAGCAAAGGAAAATTAATGCCACAAGAGGAAATGCTCGAGGTGGCAAGCAAAGGCAAAAAATTTTCGATTGGTTTACCGAAGGAAACCTCCTTCCAGGAAAAACGCATTTCACTCATTCCTGACGCCGTGAATACATTGGTTGAAAACGGCCATGAAGTGATCATACAGCGCGAAGCCGGTCTGGCAGCCCATTTTACCGACAGCGAATACGCCGAAGCCGGAGCCAGGCTGGTGGAAACGTCCGAAGAAA
>CAYNDN010000205.1:3297-8385 GCA_964395075.1 uncultured Lentimicrobiaceae bacterium
CGAAGAAATATTCAAATCCGATATTGTGCTTAAGGTGGCCCCCCTCTCCATGAAAGAAGTGAATTATATGAAAGGAAGGCAAACCGTTTTGAGTGCCTTGCACCTCACCGGCCGGAACAAGGAATATTTTAAAACCCTCATGGGCAAAAAAAACACGGCCATAGCCTTCGAATATATCAAGGATAAATCCAACGCATCGCCTGTGGTGAAATCCATTAGCGAAATTGCCGGTACGGCCTCCGTTCACATTGCCGCCGAATATTTGTCGAATGAGAAATACGGAAATGGAAATATGCTTGGTGGGTTCACGGGGATTTCACCCTCCGAAGTTGTGATTATAGGTGCCGGCACTGTGGGCGAATACGCCAGCAAAGTTGCCCAGGGCATGGGAGCCATGGTTAAGGTTTTTGATAATTCCATTTACAAACTCCAACGCATCAAATCCACCCTAAATCCAAACCTGTTTACTTCAACGCTGCAGCAATCGGAGCTGGTGCGTGCACTCAAAACCGCCGATGCAGTGATCTGCGCTATCCATTCAAAATATGAACGCTCACCGGTAATCATCACCGAAGAGATGGTGGGTGGCATGAAAGAAGGCTCGGTGATTGTGGATGTAAGCATCGACCAGGGAGGATGCGTAGAAACTTCAAGGATTACCTCACATAACGACCCGGTTTTTTCTTATGCTGGCGTTACCCATTACTGCGTACCCAACATAGCCTCACGATTTCCACAAACCGCATCCAAGGCCATCAGCAACTTTTTTGCACCCGTGCTCATTAAAGCCGGCGAAATGGGGGGCATCGAAAACCTGCTCACAAAAGATTTCTATTTCAGGCAGGGCGTTTACCTATATAATGGTACCCTCACAAATAAGGTAATCGGTGATTGCTTCGGATTTTCATACCAGGATATCGATCTGCTGATGGCCGCTTTTCACTAAAAAAAATCCCGCTCCTTTTCAGGAACGGGATTCTTATCAACCTTCAAAAGCAGTTTAAAATCAGTTGATAACTACTTTTTGGTAATGCGTACCATTTAAGGTTTTGATCTCTACAAGGTAAATGCCATCAGCGTGTGCTGAAAGATTTATCCTCGTTTTTTCGTTCGACATCACTTCATGGATCATATTTCCATAAGCATCATAAACCGTAATTTCTGTTTCGCCCGAAATGCCATCAATATTGAAAATACCATGAGATGGATTTGGATAAATCCGGATTTCTGAGCCTGCCGGTTCATAGATTCCTGTTGGTGTCATCTTAACTGTGGAAATGGCTGACATGCTGAAGTTGTGGTATCTTCCGGAGTGATCCAAACCGGGATCGTATTCTACCTGCATATCGAAAAGATCACCAGAGGTTGTCCTGTAAAGCTTATAGGCCACAGTCTCTTCATTGGCAAAACCATCAACCTGCCATGTGTATGGATCATCACCTTTCAATACAATGCCCGTTGAAACAGCCTCAAACGGTGCAATTCCGGCGCATAAGCCATCGTTGGTAAAGGCACCTATCACATCTCCCGAAACAAATTCATTGCAGGCAGCATCTTTAAAGGCAACCACATGCCCGCCAGGCGACCGGTTTACTTTATTCCATGGCGTTTCGGCAAGCATCACAGGCTTTATGGTTTCACCTGATTTGTTGGATGCGTTTGCATAATCTATCGATCCGGCATTATTCATGAAAACAAAATACGACATGCCGGTTTCCAGGTTCAGAATCGTGTTGATGCTGTAGTCGGGCCAGAAAAGTTTCCATCCGGCCACTTCGATTACGAGTTTCACATCTGCAGAACCATCAAATACTGATGTGATATCAACATCTGTTTCACTCAACACCGGAATGATATTCCAGTTAGCATCCAGATTTACCACCAGACTTGCCAAATCGTCACCACAGAAAATCATTTCATCATCAGCTTCCAGCTTTATCACATAACCAGATTCTTCGTCCCACACCAAACTGTTGGCTCCCTGGTCTGGCCAGAATGTTCCGTCAAAATTGTAAACCAACTCAAGATTGTCATATACTGAATTGAACAATTGATAATTGTTGCTCTGGTTAATGGGTGAAAGGTAGCTTGAAAGACCGTTCCAGCCGGTGAACAAACTCACCTTTTGTGTATCCATTACGATCAGTGTCATCGACGAAACTGCGTCTATCTGGCATGGCGCAATAGCGTTTGCAGTAAGTGTGATTGTTACCTGACCGTTTAGCGCATCGGTGCTGCCCGGTGCGTAAATGGCATCAAGCAGTGTAACATCATCAAAGGTTCCATCACCCGATGTTGACCAGTAAAAAACATTGGAATTGGTAACTGCTCCATTTAGTTGGTAGGTTCCCTCAGCACACACTGAACCATCAGGTCCGGCATCAGCAGTTGGGTTGTAGGCAAAGGTTATTTCCATTGAGGAAGAAACACTATTAGTACAAGGCAAAATTGGTGAAGCAGATAAGGTCAGGACAACGGAACCATTGGCAACATCAACTGGTCCGGGAGCATAAACGGGGTCTTCAGCCGTAGCATCGTCGAAAACTCCGTCGCCACTGGTAGTCCAGGCGAGAGCACTATAGTTGGTAGCTGTGCCATTCAGTTGATGGGTATCGTCTTCGCATATCGTCACATCCGGTCCGGAATCGGCAGTTGGGCCGGGTTGAACTGAAATACCTACCGATGAAGAAACCGTATTTGCACCATCATCAACAACCACTGTGTAAACAATATCCTGTAATGGATAGTCGATCGGATTTTTCAGGTTGGAACTAAATCCGGGTGGATTGGAGCTCCAACTGTAGGTAAAGTTTCCTGAACCGCCCGTAACTATTACATCTAATTGAACCGGATCACCTGCACACAAACTTGCCGGTGATGCCATTGCTATTGCTGAGAGTCCACTAATTTCGGTAAGTTTAGAAAGCCCGTAGCTTGTAAATTTGCCGTCGTATTGGGGGAATGTTGCATCATACAATACCGAAACAACCTCATCATTTCCTGATCCGTTGTGATGGATTTTCCAGGTGAGGTTTTCACCGTCATCAAAACCATCCTTTTCAGGAGTTGTGTTATCATCTGCAAAAGCCAGCACAACCCGGTCGGAAGTGCCATCCCAGATATCAGCCCCGCCACACACCAGGTTGCCATCATCATCTTCGTACCAAACACCAATGGCGTCGTTGGCTGTGAGTGTAGTATTTGTGAGCAACACATTCAACGGAACCAGAATTGTGTGAAGTACTGGAGTCGGGATAAATCCCCAGTTTTCGGGATAAACTTTCACCTGGTAATCTTCAACTTCACCATAATTTGAAGCCCCATAATAGGTTTCACCACCTTCCTGGCTAAAACGAAACCGCATATACGAGATACCAACTTTGGCATTTGCCGGAACATTAAGCGTGAGGGTATTCCAGCCGGCCACCAGGCTATAGTTCACAAATACATGATCACCAACATCACCCCAGAAGCCATTCCGGTTCACATCGAGCCAGACATTCAATTTTCCGTCAACTGATGCTTTCACTTTAAGTGTAGTTGCTGATCCGGCCACAAGCGGCCCGCGAAATACAACGCCGTCCTCATCGTCAGAAACAGCAATATCATCACCAGTGGCTGTTGTATTGGGCTGTCCGTCCACTTCTGCATCAATCAAATCACCAAGATAGGTTATACCATCGATCAGGTGGCGGGCTCCGTCACTGGCCAAATAAGTTGGATACGGATCATCGGGGGCATCGCCAAAGTCTAAATCTAATGGGGGCGGCTCTTCCGAGGATATTACAAAAGCCATGTCACTAAATTGGCCTGGTTCAGGGAAGTCCCAGAAAATAGTATGCCAGCCTTTGTTTTCGTATAACCATTCCACAGCACCACAGTTTATTGGCCAGAACCAGCGGCTCGACTCACACCACCGCCAAATTGCAGGATTGTCCTGATCGTTAGAAATTGAGATCACAGATAACCAATAAGTCTGGCCTTCCGCCTGATCGAAAGGTGTGGGGAGGGTATAATCATAAACATAAAGTGGTAAGCCGCCAATCAGACCACCCGTATTGATTTCATTGGCCTGCGCCAAGGGCACCATATACGATGCCAGTTCGGCTCCGGGCATGCAAGTTATATCATCGTAAATGTTCAGGATAAAATGATTGATACCCTGATTTATCTGTTCATAATTTCCCCACCAGGTAATGGCCGTAACTTCACCACCATTGCAAATCCAGTCGTCGGCAATTTGTGCCTCATCGTGCGCATGCAGTCCGGGAAGATCGGGGAGCTGTTCCCATTTTAGATTTCCGTAGTCGTCCACTTCAACAATGTAGTCTTCTACTTCACCATTAAATGCTTCGCCTGTAAAAGAAAGACCGGGCTGATGGCTATACCGGAACCGGGCGAAGGTAATGCCCGGAAGCGTATTCGCCGGGGCAATAAAAGTGAGGTAGTTGTCGCCCGGAATCAGGTTAATATCTGCAAATACCTGATCTTCGGGGTCGGCCCACGATCCATTTGCATTAAAATCGATCCAGCCGCTAAAAAAGGCGTTATTTCCTGTTGCGGTTACTTTAATTTTGCAGGGGTTTCCTGCCCTGAGTGGCCACAGGAACGTTACACCATCTTCATCATCCAGATTATTCAGATCATCGCCATCGGCAGTAGCCGTAGGCTGGCCGTCGGGCTCAGCATCAATAAGATTGCCAAGATAGGTATCTATGTCGATAACATGGCGGGCACCATTGTGGGCCAATAAGGTTGGGTAAGGATCGGGGGCATCGCCGAAATCTAAAGCCAATACGGTGATGTTAAACACCACATCTGTTACAAAACCACTGGGATAAGTATAGGCGTAAGTTATTGGGAAAATGCCCTCTTCGATGGGATAAAAGAATCCATCAACAACATAGGGGCCATTATAACTTCCCCCTTCGGGTGTTCCGCCCTCAAGCTTTAACGGAGGCGAATCCAGTTGAATAGCCGTATCGCCGGGTGGATACTGTGCAGGTCGTACACGTGTTACCACAATATCGCGCTCGTCTTTGTTGCCGTCTTCATCAACCGCACGCACACGAACTACAGATCTGCCAG
>CAYNDN010000206.1:0-557 GCA_964395075.1 uncultured Lentimicrobiaceae bacterium
GGTTCAGCCCAAAAATTGCACCGGTTAGGGCATAAGGTGAAGTTTCATCTACCAGGTGAAGGGTTTCTTCGTATTTTTCATCGTCATATACGTAAATGGTTAAAACCGGACCGAATATCTCCTCCTGCATGGTAGTATAGTGTGGATCTTTGGTTGCGAAAATGGTAGGCTCAATAAAATAACCCTTTGATTTATCGTATTTTCCACCGGCGATGAGTTCTAAACCGTCTTCTATTGCCTGATCGATATATCCGGTAATTTTTTCGAAGGCAGCTTCATCAATAACGGCATTGATGAAATTCCTGAAATCTTCCGGCCCGCCCATTTTAAAGGTTTGCAGGTCGTCAACAATCAGTTTTTTGATCTCCGGCCAAAGCGATTTTGGGATATATGCACGTGAGGCTGCCGAGCATTTTTGCCCCTGGTATTCAAAGGCTCCTCTTGATAGTGCTGTTGCCACATGTTTGGGATTTGCTGAATTGTGAACCATCACAAAATCCTTACCACCGGTTTCGCCAACAATCTTCGGGTAAGTATTGTGGATCATCACATTGTCG
>CAYNDN010000206.1:567-8369 GCA_964395075.1 uncultured Lentimicrobiaceae bacterium
TTGCCACCAACCGGGCCATTCACGTTCACCATATTTATTACTCCATCGGGCAGGCCGGCTTCTTTGAGCACTTCCATGATTACAGCAGCAGAATAGATTTGCGTGGCGGCGGGTTTCCATACCACAACATTTCCCATTATAGCAGGAGCTGTTGGCAGGTTTGCTGCGATAGATGTAAAGTTAAAAGGGGTGAGTGCGTAAACAAATCCTTCGAGTGGACGCTGCTCCATGCGGTTCCAGGTTCCTTTTGCTGAAACAGGTTGTTCGCGATAAATATCAGCCATATATTGAACATTATACCTTAAAAAGTCTGCAGTTTCGCATGCTGCATCAATTTCGGCCTGGTATATGTTTTTTGACTGGCCAAGCATGGTGGCGGCGTTGATTTTTGACCGGTACGATCCTGAAATCAAATCTGCTGCTTTCAGGAAGATGCTTGCACGCTGATGCCAGGGTAGCTCCTGCCATTGCTTTCTCGCTTCCAGCGCGGCATCAATAGCCTGCTCAACATGTTCTTTTTTTCCCATGTAATAGTAGCCCAGCAAATGGTTTAGGTCGTGCGGTGGCCTTATTTCGCGTTTGTCGTTTGTGGTTATTTCCTTCCCGCCAATAAACATGGGGATATCCACCACTTTCGAGCGCATTTCTTTCAACATCTCTTTTACTTCTTTTCTTTCCGGAGAACCTGGAGCATATGATAAAACAGGCTCGTTAACTGCCTTTGGTACGGAATACATTCCTTTTGACATAGTTGCAAATCTTAATATTTATTATACAATAATTGTTTGATTTTCAGCCTGCAAAATTAGATTTTTGGGAACTCAAAAGGGGGCATTCCGGCGGCTAAATTTTATAAAATTCGTTAATTTCAATTTGTTGATTTTTTTTGGTAGGCATAGGCTTAAATCTGGAGTTTTAACATTTTAAATGCGCATCATTTCACCAGTATAAATACCTTTGCCTGTGTTTTTATCAGTACAAGCCAATTGTAAAAGTTAGCCATATAATGCGAATAAAATGGGAAAGCAAAAAGTAGAAAATAACAATTTTTTAAATGATGAGTTACCGGAAAAAAACGGTCTGATAATAATCGGGGTTGGTGCATCAGCCGGAGGGCTTGAGGCGCTCCAGGAATTTTTAGGAAATCTTATGCTTAAAGCGATCAGGCAACAAATTGCAATTGTTATTGCCCAGCATTTAAGTCCTTCCTATAAAAGTATGTTGGTTCAGTTATTAAGCCGCTCCACCAACCTGGAAGTGATAGAGGTTTTTAACGGTATCAAAGTACAGCATAGCCGGGTGTATATTACGCCTCCCGACAGTGAGATTAGTATTAAAAATAATACACTCTACCTGCGCAAACCATCTATAGCCGCAGGGCCAAAGCCATCCGTTGATGTATTTTTTAATTCCCTGGCGCAGGATAAAAAAGAGAATGCAATTGGGGTTATCCTCTCCGGAACCGGTAGCGACGGCTCGCATGGCATTAAAGCCATAAAATCAGCAGGTGGTTTTACCATTGCCCAGGAGCCGCAAACCGCAAAATACGATGGCATGCCGCTTGCTGCCATTCACACCGAGCGGGTTGACCTGGTGCTTTCGCCGGATAAGATGGGAGAGGAAATCAAAGAATTTATTTCCAATCCCAGAGTAGCTATCTCCGACAGGGTTGATAGCCAGAACTCCAGTTCGATGAACAAGCTTTTTAACCTGCTCAGCAAACGCACCGAAACCGACTTTTCCAATTATAAGGCATCTACCATTTGCCGGCGTTTAGAAAAACGACTGGCTAAACTTAAAATCAATAATATTGATCAGTACCTTAAATATGTTGATAGCAATCCGCGCGAACTGGATCAACTTTTTCAGACGATCCTGATTGGTGTAACACAGTTCTTCAGAGATTTGGAAGCCTTTAACGAACTGGAAAAATACATCCGCAAAATACTGGATGGCAAAACTGTGAAAGATCCGATTCGTGTGTGGGTTTCCGGGTGTGCTACCGGAGAAGAAGCTTATTCCATCGCAATCCTGTTTTCAAATTTGCTTGGCAAAAGAGCTGGTGAATACAACATCCAGATTTTTGCTACCGACATCGACGAAAAGGCCATTTCGTTTGCAAGAAGGGGTTTATACTCAAAAGAAGCTTTTACTGAATTGCCACGTGTTGTGGTAGAAAGGCACTTTACCAAAAGGTCGAACGACCAGTATGAAGTGAATAAGTCCATCAAGCAACTTGTGCTTTTTTCAAAACATGACGTTACGGTAAATCCGCCGTTCCTGAAACTCGACCTGATCAGTTGCAGAAACCTGCTCATCTATTTTAACCTGTCGCTGCAAAAGCACGTTATACCGGTGTTTCATTATTCACTTAACATCGATGGTATTTTGTTCCTTGGCAAATCTGAAACAGTGGGGCAGTTTGCCGATTTGTTCACCACCCTGGATGGAAAATACAAGATGTTTAAACGGAAAGGCGGTGTGAGTATCCATTCCATGAGATTTTCATCCTTTAAGCCACAGCGTCAGGGTAATACGGGCATTGCCGGCAGGCCGGTTGAAAGTACGCGCCTTACCATAAACGAAATGGTGAAAGAAACCTTCTACAACACTTTTGAGCATCCTTATGTGGTAATCAACGATACCCTGGATATACAGGAAGTTTATGGTGATGTGCGGTTGTACCTGAGTTTGCAGGAGGGCACCATGAATTCAAATTTGCTGAAGTTTGTGCACAAAGATCTGCAAATCGAACTTCGATCGCTGGTATCCCGTGCGGTTAACGATCGTGCTATGGTGAAGGGCAAGATTAAAAAGATCAAGTTCTACGGGATCATGCACTATGTAAAAATTATTATTAAACCTCTGTTATATTCCAAGCCGGATTCCGAATTATTTCTTGTGGTTTTTGAGAAAATAGACTTTGATAGCGGCTTTCCCCAGCAGGCTGATACCGATGAAGCAAAAGATAACCCGCTAATTGCTGAACTTGAAAATGAATTGCAGGCCACCAAAGAACACCTTCAAACCTATGTGGAGGAACTCGAAACATCAAACGAAGAACTGCAGGCACTGAACGAAGAACTGCAATCGGCAAACGAAGAACTCCAGTCAACCAACGAAGAGCTGGAGACTTCAAACGAAGAACTACAATCAACCAACGAGGAATTGCAAATTGCCTATTCCGAATTGCGTTCCACAAACGAAGCGCTTGAGGAAAAAGAAAACAGCATTTTGCGCATGGAGGCCAACAACAATGCCCTGCTCAGCAATACTCATCAGATATCAGCACTTATTGGCAACGACTTGAAAATTCAGAGTTATAATCCGAACTTCCGGGAATTTATTGCCGATATCTCAGGAAAGAAAATTAATCCTGAAGACCCGCTGATCCATATTTACAACGAGAATCAAACACGCGAATTTTTAGTGGATATAAAAAATGTGTTGGATGGCAAGGTGGTTGAAAAAGAATTGTGCATAGAAGTAGGTAATCAAACCAAATGGTATAAATGCTACTATGCTCCCGTAAAAAACAAAAAAGGAAGTATTCAGGGTGCTGTTTTAAATATGCAGGATGTTACCGCCGAACATAACCAGCTTGCTGAAATCAATGCCATTAAAAATCAACTCGATCTGGCCTTTTCCGGGGCAAGATTGGCCTGGTGGGACTGGAATATTAAAACAGGTGTGGTTGACTATCACCCCAGAAAGGCAGAAATGATCGGTTACACCTACGAAGATTTTCCAAAAAATATAGAAGGGATCATGAAATATGTGCATAAAGCAGATTACGAAACCGCCATGCAGGCCATGCGCGATCATCTGTCAGGCAAAAAAGATGTGTATGAGTGTGAGTACCGTATTAAGGGAAAAGACGGAAAATACCATTGGTTTGCTGACCGGGGGAAAGTTATGGAAAAATCCGCAGACAGAAAACCCATGCGGGTTACGGGAATAGTTTTTGATATCAGCGATAAAAAGTTAAAATAGCAGTTATTAAATTGTAATGGAAAAGGAGATTATAAACAAATTAAAAGCACAAGCAAAAGAAAGGCTTGAACAGGAAAAGCGGTTGCGTATAATTGATGCTTCAAAACTATCGAGGGACGAAATTGAAAAGGCTTTTCACGATTTGCAGGTTTATCAGGTTGAGCTCGAAGTGCAAAACGAAGAACTCATTAGCACACAATCCCTGCTGATGGATTTAAGCGAAAAATACCAAAACCTTTACAATTATGCCCCAATAGGCTATTTAACTATTAAAATGGATGGCCTTATTGAAGAGGGAAACCATACTTTTGCCGAACTGGTTGGGGTTAGTACCACTAACTTACATGGTAAATCAATCCGTAACTGGTTGCCCCGGGAAGACAGCCTGGTTTATTATGATCACCGCAAAAAACTTATCGATACAAGAAAGGCGCAAACCTTTGGTGTTAGACTATTATGCAGCAACCAAACCTATATTCCTGTTCAGGTAACCCTAAAGCTCGACAATGAGTTACACCCCAGCCAGATTTTAATGATTGTTCAGGATGAAACTGAAATAAGAAACCTGGAAGACGCACATAAGAATCTCGTACAAAACTCGGCACAGGGCATGTGGCTTTTTAGTGAAGAACAACTGGTGTTTACCAATAGCCGTGCCTGTGAAATACTGGGCTGTGCTCACGGAGAGTTTTTAGGATTTTATGCCCGGGACTTTCTTTCGATGATAGATGAAAAGCATTGGCCCGAATTTTTAAAATATTTTGATGTTGAAGGCGAAAAGGATTTACCTGACACACCCGTACAAATCCTTTTCAAACATAAACAAAAATCACTGTGGCTTGAGGTTTTTGCCACAAGGTCGAACCATAAAGGCCAGCCTGCCATACAGTTTACTTTTCTGGATATTACCGAACGCAGACTTGCCGAAGAAAAACTGGCAAAATCTGAACAAAAATTTAAACTTGCGGCCAGATTGGCTTCTGATTCTATTTATACCGCAGATGCCGATAAGCGCCAGGCCAAAGTATTGAGTGATGGTAAATACTCTTCAACGTATAATTATGATTTCATGGCTTTCGGTTTGGATACATTGCTGGAATTGGTGGACCCGAAACAAATGAAAACTGTTGAAAATGGTTTGGGAGAACTTTATAATAAAGGGATAGAGTTAGATCAGGTTTATAACCTATTCTTGCCTAATGGCAAAAAGTTGGTCATTCACCACCGTGCAACTGTGCTGGAGTGGGAGGGCGGTAAGCCAAAAACCATACTTGGGGTTACCACTGATCTAACCAAAACCAAGGAGTATGAGGATAAACTGAAAGCATTGAATGCAACCAAAGACAGATTTTTTAGCATAATTGCACACGACTTAAAAAATCCCTTCAATTCGATGTTGGGGTTTGCTGAAATTCTAATGGACGATTTTGAATCCCTTTCAGAGGATGAGAAGATATTGATGATTGGCAAACTTCATGGATCTGCAACAAACGCTTTTAAACTACTCGAAAATTTACTGAGTTGGTCGCGGATACAAACCCGCAGGTTCGAACAAATTCCGAAACACTTATCGCTGAAAAAGAAATTATTAAGTACCGTTGAATTGATAAAACCTGCCGCCGATCAAAAGAATATCGAGTTTGTAATCAATATCCCGGATAACATTAATGTGTGGGTTGATGAGGATATGCTCAGTTCCATTGTTCGCAATCTAATAACAAATGCCATTAAATTTACCAACTCCGGAGGTGAAGTTCAGCTATCTGCTGTAAGGCAAACTGATGGAATGGTATTAATTTCAGTAAAAGATAATGGTATTGGGATTTCAGATGAAGATATGGGGAAACTTTTTGATGTAGGAACCAAGTTGACAAAACGCGGAACTGATGGGGAAAGTGGCACAGGCCTTGGCCTTATTTTGTTTAAAGAGTTTGTCGAAATGTCAGGCGGGCATGTTCGGGTTGCAAGTGAGCCCGGTAAGGGAAGTGAATTTTGCTTTACTTTGCCTGAAAGTAAAGAATATGCATAAAGGATAAAATATATATTTTGCGATGATGATTTATTCTCACCGGTAAACTGGATGAAACGGGGGTAATGAAGAAATTTTTACTTAATTTTAAATATGTAAAATATTGCATATTTGGTGCGGTTCTGTTTTTTGGTGGAGGCATGTTACACGGGCACAATGTTGACAGCCTGGTATCTATATTGCCAAACTTAGAGGACCCACATGAAAAGGCGAAGGTTTACCGGGAAATAGCCGAATTGTATTTTCATCAGGACAAATTCAAACTCGCCGAAGACAATATGCTTTTGGCAGGTACATTTTATGCTGACGACACTGCATCATTTTTCTACAATAAACATCTCTTGTCGTTAAGTGCAATTTACATTAAACAGGAATTTTTTAACAAAGCCCTGGTCTTTGCCATGAGGTCGATTAACCTTGCCGAAATATATGATCGCCCGGAACTTGTCGGGCTTTCTTCGCTTAATTGTTCCGTTGCTCTCAAAGAGTTGTCTCGAAATCAGGAAGCAAGAAAATATGCAGAAAATGCCCTGAAAACTTTTGAAATGCAAAACGACTCGCTCAGGGTTGCTTATGCATGCAACACGTTGGGGATGATCTCGAAAAATCAGAAGGATTTTAAAGCTGCTGATAGTTTTTTCCGGAGAAGTTTGCAAATACGACAAAAACTGGGAAGGACCAGGGATGTGATTGTGGTGTTGGGAAATATGGCCGTACTTCACAAAAATCAGGGTAGTTATGATACTGCATACAAGCTGTTTTTGAAAGTGGGAAACATGGCTCAGGAGCATGAGAGTGTATTATACGTTGCTAAAAATTATCATAATCTTGGTGAGCTTATGCTCATGCAGGCGGATACTGCATCTGCTATCAATTATTTCGACAGTTGCTTTGTATTAGCTGAAGAAAACGGTTTTATTACCCTTGCAGGAGAGGTAGCAGAGTCTCTGGCAGAAATACACTTCGGTTTAAAAAACTACGAAAAAGCCTGGGATTATAACAGGCAGTTCAGGTTTTACACCGACAGCCTAACAGAACTGGATCGTGCAATGCAATTTAACGAGATGGAACTTTTAAGGGAAAACCGCAGGAAGCAGTCACAAATCGAAAGCCTGGAATTGTTACGGGCAAGAAATGTGAAGGTATTCCACATTGTGATAATATTCCTGCTCGCAACGATAATCATTCTGATAAACCTCCGCTCTGTAAGAATAAAAAAAGCTAAAGATCAGCTGGATAAAAGTGAGAAAAAATACAGAATGCTTGCCGAAAATGCGGTGGAAACAATCTGGTCGAGCGATTTGGAATTAAACCTTACCTACGTGAGTAGGTCAACCATAAAACTTTTTGGTTATACTGCTGAGGAGCGCATCAAAAAAAGTATGCTGGATGTATTTACGGACGAATCTTATGCATGCTTCAAAAATGAGGTAGATAAAAAATTGCAGCAAGCCAAAACCGGCCACAAGGTCGATCTCATCCAACTGGAACTTAAAGGAATACATAAGAACGGACAGGGGGTTTGGGTAGAGGTAACCGCAGATTTTGCTTATGATGAAAACGGCAACATTAAAGGTTTGCATGGGATTGCCAGAAATATAACAATCCGTAAAAATGCAGAGATTGAGAAGAATAAATTGCTTGAACACCTCAACAAGCAGGAAAAAGAACTAAAAATTCAAAATGAAAAACTATTGATTGCCAAAAAAGCAATTGAAAAATCAGCAAAACATTATATTGATTTGTTAAAAGCTGAACATGCACTTGCAGAAAGTGAACG
>CAYNDN010000207.1:0-8365 GCA_964395075.1 uncultured Lentimicrobiaceae bacterium
CTGGTGAAAGTTGAAGCTTCTCCGGTTAACCCTTCTGATATTGCTTTTTTACTGGGTGGCTACCATGTAGTTAAACCATTACCGGCAATCCCGGGGTTTGAAGGCGTAGGGAAAATAGTGGCTGCCGGTGAAAATATTGATAATTTGTTTATAGGTGAAAGGGTAACTTTTTTTACACAAGACGACAGTGGTGGAGCATGGGCTGAATATGTAGTTCTTACCAGTGATCAGCTAGTTCCTGTGAGCAATGAACTGCCGTTGGAACAGGCCGCATGCCTTTTTGTTAATCCGCTTACGGCCTACGCACTTTTTGAACACATTCACAATAACCAGCATAAAACCATCATCCAGTCGGCTGCCAATGGACAAGTAGGGCAATTTATCAGGTACTTTGCCGACGAGCATGGGCATGATGTTATCAATCTGGTAAGGAAAAAAGAACACGTGGATGAATTAAAAAAGAATGGATATAAATATGTGATGAATATAAACGATGATGATTTTGAGCAACGAATTCTTGATGTCTCAGATAGCCTGGGTGCTACTGCCGCCATTGATGCTGTGGGTGGTGAACTTACCGGGAAACTGCTAAATGCCATGCCGGCCGGCTCAGAAGTAATCATATATGGTGGGCTTTCCGGAATGCCTGTGTCTGGCATTGAAACGCTGGAGCTGATCTTTAAAAACAAAATCCTGAGTGGTTTCAACCTCATCGATTGGCTGGCTGAAAAAAGCAAGGAGGAGGTTAAAAAAATTACTGGATATATCCAGCTGTTGTTTTTGGAGAAAAAACTGGAAACCAAAATCAACCAGTCCTATGATTTTGAGCATTTCTATGATGGTCTGCGCAGCTACATCTCGGATATGAGTGCCGGTAAAATTATCCTGAAGATGTCCTAAATTTGACGTCCTGAAGTCAAAAGTGTGAAAATCAAAATCGTTTTTATGGTTTTTCGGTTTGGTAGGTAAAATTTTTAATTGCTATTTTTCAGTTTTTTGAACAGGAAATCCAGGTCAAAGCTGCGGTCAATTACCTCAAGGCTATATTGATTTTGACGAATACCAAAGGTTGTGATTAGCGTAAAGAATATTGTTTTTTTGGTTTTGGTTTGAAGTTTAAACCTGCCAATTTTTTCGCGAACTTCTTCAGCAAATCTTTTGTCAACATGAAAGGTTGATTCGCTGAATTTCATCTCACAAATATTGATAATGTTGTCTTGCCTGTCGATGAGCAGGTCAATCTGAAATCCTTTGTATTCTTCATTTCCACGGTATAAAAAACTGGATTCTTCAGTTGATATTCCTGAAATTCCCAAGGCAAATTTAATTTGGTCAACATGTTTTAGGCATACACTTTCAAAGGCATATCCCTGCCAGCTTTTCCACTTTTGGGTTTGGCTAAGCTTTGCCCACGAACGATTTCGCTGTTTTTCGATAAACTTCAGGTAAAACAATGAATACTCATCTGTAAGCCTGAAAAGTTTGTCTTTTTTTGATTTTCCAAATGGCAGGTATGCACCTATAAATCCGGATTGTTCCAGCTCGTTGAGATAATTGGTGAGTGTGCCCCCATCGGTAAGTTTGCTTGTTTCAACGATTTCGCTGCGGGTAAGTCCTTTCCATTTTGTTGCCAGTGCCCTGATGATTTCGATGTGATTGGATGCTTTTTCGAAAAGGGCGGGGTAGAGGTTTTTGAATTCATTTTTGAGCAGGCCGTCTTTTCTAAAGCAGATATCCTCGATGTTTTCCGTAGCGCTCAATCCGGGTTTTACCTGTTTCAGATAAAAAGGAACGCCACCCATTATCATATAGAGCTGAATGATTTGATATTCGCCGAGTTTAATTTTTCTGCTTCTGAAATATTCGCGGGTTTCTCCAAGTGTGAAAGCTTGCAAGCTGATGAGTTTGGTTACCCGGTTATGTAAGCCTCCCCTGCTGTTGATTACTTTCGTTATCATCCACGATGATGAAGACCCACAAATAACCAGTATCAAATTTTGATTTTTTGCCCAGCTGTTCCAAAAATATCCGAGGGCTTGCAAAAATCTTGACCGTGATGTTGCGAGCCAGGGAACTTCATCAAAAAAGATTACCTTTTTTTGCTTGTACTTTTTCCTTACATAAAATTGCTCTAATTGATAGAAGGCGTCCTGCCATTTTTTTGGAGGGATGATCAACTGTTTCTGCCCTGAGAATATCTGCAGCTGTCTTGCGAAATTTTCGAGTTGCTCGGCGGTGGTTCCATACTGTGTTCCGGTTAGCGAAAAGCAAATTTCTTTTTCATAAAATTTTTCTATCAGGAATGTTTTACCAATTCTTCTGCGCCCTACAATGGCTACCATTTCGGCCTCATCGCTCTCTAATATTTCCTGTAAGATTTTTCTTTCCTCATGTCGTCCAACCAGTTCCTGCATTGTATTGGTTTTTATTGGTAGCGGAATGCATGCAAAGGTACACACATTTCGCCCAAATACAAATTTATCCGCAGCGGAATGTACCCTTTTTACCCCCGATTCCGCTACTTATAAAATCTATAATCAGCGGAATGTACCCTTTTTACCCCCGATTCCGCTACGTATGCATAAATGCAAGAATGCTTTAAATTTTAGTAAAGTATTGAAAAACAATAATAAAGAAGAATATCAACCTTAAAATATGTAAATTCTGAAGTGGCTTTTTTGAATTAAAAACGAAAGTGTATCAATTATTTTTTGAAGGTGTTTTTGGTGTGTCACCCATTTTAAAAACCAGCTTGCCGCCTCTTGAAATTTCGCGGTGCCTGATGATTTGATTTTCGATGGCAGTTCCATTAAAACTCACCTCCTGCACATAAACGTTTTCAGGGCTTTGGTTTTCGACAACGATTTCAAGGCTTCTGCGTCGTCCAAGCTCAATGGTTGCAGATTTTACCAATGGGCTGCCAATGGCATAATCTTCTGATCCCGGACAAACCGGGTAAAATCCGAGCGCGCTGAACAGGTACCATGCCGACATCTGCCCGCAATCGTCGTTGCCGCACAGGCCATCGGGTGCATCGCCATACATGGTTTCGCAGATCATCCGTACCCTTTCCTGGGTTTTCCAGGGCTGGTTGGTCCAGTTGTAAAGGTAGGGGATATGATGTCCGGGTTCGTTCCCATGCACATATAAACCAATGATCCCGTCGCGGGTGATATCCTCGTTGGCCTCGATGTGTGCATCATCCGGTTCTATGGTATAGAGTGTGTCCAGCTTTTGAGAAAAGATTTCCTTTCCGCCCATCAACTCTACCAGCCTTTCAGGATCGTGTGGAATGTAGAGTCCGTAGTTCCAGGCATTGCCTTCAATAAATCCCTGGCCATGAGTATCCAGCGGGTCAAACTCCTCACGGAATTCGCCATTGCTTAACTTTGGCTGCATAAATCCGGTTTCATCATTAAACACATTAAAGAAATTCTTTGAACGTTCTGTGAATTTATCATGAGCCTGATAATCTTCGGTAATGCCGGCAATTTGGGCTATACACCAATCATCGTAGGCGTACTCCAGCGTTTTGCTTACGGAGTTTGAATTTTTATCTTCCGGCACATACCTCTTTTCCATGTAGTATTCGAGACCATCATATTTTGGATATGTTGCCGTATTTATGCAGGCTTCGAGAGCTTCATCCAGGTCTTCATCATAAGTCCCTTTCATCACGGCATCAGCGATCACCGAAACGCTGTGATAGCCGATCATACACCAGTTTTCGTTGGCATAATGCGACCAGACAGGAAGCATCGGATGGACACTCTGGTCGTAATGAGCCAGCATCGATTTTATCATATCCCGGTTCCGTTCTGGCTGCACCAGGTTGAAAAATGGATGCAACGCCCGATACGTATCCCAGAGCGAAAAAATGGTGTAATTGGTGAAATCTTCTGATTTGTGGATGTTTTGATCCAGTCCGCGGTACCGGCCATCCACGTCTTCGTAAATAATTGGGGTGAGGAAGCTGTGATAAAGTGCCGTATAAAAAATGCGTTTGTCTTCTTCATTCATCATTTCCACCTGCACTTTCGAAAGTTCTTTTTCCCAATGATTCTGCCCGGCGGTTTTTACGGCATCGAAATCCCAGTCCGGAATTTCCTCCCCCAGGTTCTTCATCGCGCCTTCCGTGCCTACCGACGACATTGCAAATTTGATCAGTAGCTCTTCACCTTCCTTCATATCAAAATCAAAGTGTGCACAGATCTCGCGGCCTGCCATTTCCGGGAAATTGTGTTCCTCATCGAATTTGCGATAAAATCCGTTATAAATTACATCATCATATTTTTTATGCCCGTAAGTTTTGAAAGGTTTGCTGAACTCCATGGCAAAATAAACTACCCTGGTACGTGCCCAGCCACTGGTTTGGCGGTATCCGGTGATCAGCGAGTCGTTCTCAACCCGGATGAAAGTCCAAACGTTTTTCCCGTCGTAATTGTAGATGTTGTGCCTGAGGTCAAAAATCACATGTGCCTGGTTAGTCTCAGGGAATGTGTAACGGTGAAATCCAACCCTGGGAGAAGTAGTCAGTTCTGCCTGAACGCCATAGTCTTCCAGAAGCACCCGGTAATAGTTCGGTTCGGCAAATTCGTTTTCATGGGAGTATCTGGAGCGGTAGCCTGATTCCGGGTTTGATTCGGTTCCTGGATTCAGTTGTAGTTTGCCAATGGTGGGCATAACCAAAAAATCACCAAGATCGGAATGCCCGGTGCCACTAAAGTGTGTGTGGCTGAAACCAACGATGGTGGAATCGTCGTACTGGTAGCCGGCGCAGTATTCATAAACGCGCCGGTTGTAATGCCCGTTCTGTTCATAGCTTATGGTGTTGGTGTTGGGACTGAGTTGCACCGCTCCAAATGGAACCGTTGCTCCGGGATAGGTATGTCCCATGCGTTGGGTGCCGACAAAAGGATTTACGTAGTTGATCAGGGTATCTTCCTGTGCCTGAATGGATATAGATATAGCAAGAATAATGAGCAGTAAAGTTTGTTTCATGATCCCCCGATTTGGTTTAAGGCAAAGATAAATAAAACCATTTAGAACATTGTTTTCTTTATTTATGCAAACGGGTTAGGTACTTTTGTGGATATCCACCAATTCAAACTGTGATGAATTTGCATTTTAAACCGTTAGGTTTGATAATTGCTATGTGGTTTTATTTTTCAAATTTAGTCATCAATATTTTGTATTAACATCAATAAATAATCGAAATAATTTATCTGAATTTCTGCGACCAATCTCATATGGGAATCGCAGTCCAGGCAAAGGTTTTAAGAATCCGGAGGCCCGGAATTTTTAGATTTGAACCTGGCTTCCAAATCTCTGATCTTTTTGATCATTGTTTTTCGTTCTTCCCCGAAGCGTGTTTTTGAAATTAAATCCAGTTTATGGTCATCTGTCGGGCCAAAAAGTTTGAGGAAAATTTTGGCATCATCCTCAAGGTTTACAATACCTTTTTGCGTTTGTAGCATCCGTTTCTTTTTCGATCTGAAAAAGAGGTCGCTCAGGCTGATCTCCAGGCTCACATCCATTTCATGGTTCAAAATGTCCACCATACCATAAGCATCCAGATTGGCAATGTTGTCATTCATCAACAGATCCAGGAAGTAAAGTTTATCCTGAAACAGAAATGCATTGATGTTGAGATCTTCTACCAGCATGTGCTCTTTCGATTTATAGCCCACAAAAAACAGTGTCTTTTCGATCGGTTCAACCTGGTTGAAAACAGCGTCATGTATATTGAAATTGAGCACCATAAGGTTTTCATCCCTTTGTGGTTCAAGGTCGTGATTCATGGTAAAGTAATAATGCAATGCCCACGATAGGTTTCCATCCGAATTATCAGATGTGAACTTATCCTGCTTAAACTGATCGAAAGCATCCAGCAGTGAGCTGATGTCCACACTATCTGCCATTGTATAGAGATAACCCGGATTGTTGGCTGCACCATTAATTTCCAGAAATCCATTCATGGTGATATTGCCCTGAGAAAAATCAAACTGAAGGTCGTCCAGGCTGATTTGATCTTTCATGACGGACAAATTCATTCCCATGTTTTGGATTACGGCTTGTTGGTATGAAAGATAATCTGCATTTAGCAGCAATGTCATCTCGATATTTTTGGAAAGGGCCGGAAAACCCTCATTTTTTGCAGGGATGCTGGCAGATTCAGTGGAGGATTTTGCGAATGCATCCATTTGCAGTAATTCATCCACACTGAGGCTGTCGATTTTTATTTGGATGTCTCCCTTGAAATCCGGGTTTTCCGTATCGAAATCAGCAAGGCTGAAACTGGTTAAAAAATTCCCAAAAGGCAAAATTCCCTGCAAATCCTCCACCAGGAGATTATTTTCGGTAATCTCAAAAGAGGAGCTAGCATCAGAAACCCATAAATCCTTGTAAACCAGTTTTTCCGCTTCAAATTTTACCCGGGCATCCAGCTCAAAAGAAATTGTGGATTCGGTGCGTTTACCTGTAAATGAATTTTGGGAAGATAAACTATTCGCAATGGAGTCGATATTTATCCTTTTGAACATCAAATTCAAATCAGATTGTACGGAAGAGATTCCCAAATCGCTCAATATGATTTCTCCATCGCCTGAAACCGAGCCATCCAAAACATTGAAATATAAATCATTGTAGCTTAAAACATGATCATTTAAAGTGCTGTTTACGCGGATGTTTTGCAGTACGCCGAAGTCTGTGATGATTTCATTGCCCTTAATTTTCAGTGAAAGTGCATTATTCTTAAAAGGTAGTGATATCGTTTTCTGCCCGGTGTCTTCAGGTTTTGATTGTATCGTATTGCGCAAATCGAGCTTATCAAATTCCAGGGTAAAGGTTCCGGTAAGTTCTTCTTCACTGTTTTGAAAATACTGATCCAGGTTGTGGAAAAGTCCCTGAAAATGAAACGCTGATTGGTTGAAAGAGCCAATCAGGCTGCTAACTTCCACAATATGGTTGTTCAGCAGGGTGGTTCCGCTGCTCAACCCAATGATATAGCCGTAATCGTGCAATTCGAGTTTCAGGTCTTTGATTTGCAACGATCCTTTAGCCTGCTGCTTACCTTCCAGATGCATTTCCTTAAGTTCGCTTATCCTGCCATTCAATTCCACATCTGCTTCTATGGTGCCTGTGAGTTTATATTTTTCATTTTGCCCGGGCAGATGTTCAAGATCGATTTTTGAAATAAAGCTGGCGTCAATAACCGGATCTTTAAGGTTGATCAGTTTCAGTCGTGCGTTCACAAAACTTTCCTGGATCTCCGCTCTAATAGTATCGATCACCAGTTCCATTGTTTCATTGCTATGCTTCTCGCCATTGTTATAGTTACCCTTCAGACTTTCTATGGTTAATGGATAGGGCAAGCTTTGTCCTGAAAATTTAGCATTTGATACCTTAAAATCAATTTCTGTGTAAGGTTTCGTGCGGGGGTTGATAAGGCCTTGCTGCCTGAATGAAGCCCTTAAAACTGCATCCGGTTGCATCTGCTGAATGTCGAGCCTGGTATGGAACATAAGAAGATCAAGTACTGAATCGAAAGTGTTTTCAGTGGTGAGCCGGAATTCGATGATCTGTCCTTCCGGGTGGGGCTCAAGTTGAAGTTGGGGAATTAGTTTCAGTCCGTGGGCCATCAGATAACCGCTTTCCAGTTTCTTTAATCCGGTTTTATTGTTGACAGAAAACAGGACATCCCTGCCCGAAAAGGCCTGATTTGAAATCAATGTGGTTTTATTGGCAATGAGGGAATCCATGCGGCCCTGCAAATTTCCGCTCAATAAGAGCATCGAATCAGCAGATTCCATTTTTAGTATGGCTTCATCAATACCGGCATAAATGCGGTTACCCTTGATTTTATTAATAACAATGAGCGAGATGTTACTTAAAGTTATGTGATCTGCCTCCACCAGTAAATTCTTGTTCTGGTTTTTGGATGCGTTTTTTTTGCGGTTAAAAATCATGGGTTTGTTTCCCAAACTATCAATTAACCAACGGAAAGTGCTGCCCTGGACATCCACCCGCATAATCTTTACCTCACCCGAAACCAGGTTTAGCGGGTTAAGTATGAAATCAGCCCGATTAATATGCACTACTTCAACATTCCTGTCGGGAACAGAAAGCTGATGCAGGCTCACCCTGATATTTGGGAAATTGTACAACCAGTGGATAGTCAGTTCAGAAAATGTGGCCTTACCATCCAGTTCCTGTTTTACATAATTGGTAAGTTCCTCATGGATGGAATGATGATGAATCCTGGATAGTATGAGCAGGCTTGCAAATGGCAGGATCAGCATAATTAAAAAGATTAGCAATGCTATTTTTAATTTCCTGAACCTGTTCTTTACCATTTGCCTGCAAT
>CAYNDN010000208.1:0-8359 GCA_964395075.1 uncultured Lentimicrobiaceae bacterium
TTATGTGTGTTTTTCTGTAAGATCTTCCACAAAATTTGCAGTAGTTCCATTTAATCTTTGTTTTGATCATATAATTGAAGTGATTTAAAGAGATTCAAAAATATCCTTTAATCCCACAGCACCAGCACAATAATTTCGTTAAACATTTTTAAACTTTTGGGGCAATGGCATTTTTAGGTTATTTTTCGGCCAAACGTAAAAATAAAGGCACAAAGCGCAGGAATGAAAATCGTAATAATACATCACCATCTTAATCCCGGAGGCGTCACCCGCATCATCCAATCACAGGTAAGCAGTTTGCGAAAGCAATTTCCGGACACTGAAATCCTGATTTTATCGGGTAAACTGGGATACCCTGGGTTTTTTAGCGATCTGAACATCCCGGTGGAAGTAAATACCAAGCTGGATTACTTCATGGGAAATGAACCTCCGGAGGATAAGCTTGATTCGCTGAAAGATGAGATTTCATCCTATCTGCTGGAGAAAATATCCATGGATGACATCATTCATGCACACAACCTGAATCTCGGCAAAAACCCTGTGCTTACATTGGCTGTATCGCAATTGAGCAGCGATGGTTACAAAGTATTTAATCACTGTCACGACTTTGCCGAAGACCGAAAGCCTAATCTGGACTATCTTGAAAAAGTCATTCACGGGCATTTTGGCAGGGAAACCAGAACAGTGATGTACCCTGACAGGTCAAACAACCTTTTCGGGACCATCAATGCATTCGACCGCGACAGGATCATTGAATCCGGAATCCCTGCCGAAAGGGTCATCCACCTGCCCAACCCGGTGCATTTCGAGAAAAAAAGCACATTAACAAAAGAACAGGCGAAAACTTCTGTATGCAATGCACTGGAACTTGACGAAACCAAGCCGATATTTACATATCCTGTGAGGGTGATCCGGCGAAAAAATATTGGTGAGATGATTTTGCTCAGTGCACTCTACGCCGGCAAGGCCACCTGGCTGGTAACCATGCCACCCAAAAATCCTGATGAAATCATTCATTACGATGCATGGAAAAAATTCTGTGCTCATGAAAAAATAGCGATCGGTTGGGAGGCTGGTACTTCAGTTGATTTTGAGGAACTGCTGATTGCTACCGATGTATGCATTTCAACAAGTATTCGCGAGGGTTTCGGCATGGTGTTTCTGGAACCCTGGTTGCTGGACACACCGGTGATGGGGCGCAATATCAGCTATGTTACAAAAGATTTGATGGAAAGTGGCGTTGAATTTCCGCTGCTTTATGATGAAATTACTGTGGAATCTGATGGGAAAATGCAAGATTTCGGCCATCTTGACCCTGAAGACCAAAAGGCAGTTATCAAAGCTTTAAATGGAAGTAACACCGCAAAAAAGCAGGTTCAGGATATGAACCCAAAGCTGGAAAAGCTGTTCGACAGTATCAGCTATGATCTGACAGCAAAAAATAAAATGACAATAAGCAAAGAATATTCACTCGAAAACTACGCATCACGACTACATGAAATATATAGAAAACTGGCTTAAGCAACTTACAGAAATCAAACCCATACCTACTGCCGAAAAACCCAGGTTAAAAAAGCTTGAAAACATTAAGGCTGTCATTTTCGACATTTACGGAACCCTGCTGGTTTCTTCGTCGGGAGACATTAACCAGGCCGAGATATCAGGGAACAACCTGAAACAGGCACTCAGGGAAGCAAATTTGCCATTTATCGATCCGGCCATGGAGCAGGATGATAAACGCATTGCCGATTTGCTGGCAACATTTGTGAAACTGATCCACAGGCATCAGGACGAATTGCGTGAGCAGGGAGCACCTTTCCCGGAGGTTGATATCCGGAATGTGTGGGAAGATTTAATAGAGCACGCCACCAAAAACAACACACTCCGCAAAAACACGAACTCCGACCTCACAAAGCTGACTTTTGTTTTTGAATTGCTGAGCAACAAGGTATGGCCTATGCCCGGTATGAAAGAAATCATCAACCACAACTACCGGCAGGGATTGCCATTGGGAATCGTGTCGAACGCCCAGTTTTATACGCCCATCATGATGAATTACTTTTTAACAAAAAAAGTTGCTATAGCGGATACCATCACCTTTTTCGACCCTGACTTGACTGTATTTTCCTACAAGTTGCTGTTGGCCAAACCCGATGTATCTATCTTTGAGCCTATGCTGAAAAACCTGGAAGCTAAATACAACATCCTCCCGCAAGAGTCAGTTTTTATTGGCAACGATATGTACAAAGATATTTATCCGGCCTCCAAAATGGGGATGAAAACCATCTTTTTTGCCGGGGATGAGCGCTCGCTCAGGCTTAGGGCGGACCAGGAAGAAGTAAAAGGGTTAATGCCCGATGCCGTGATCACAAATCTGGAACAACTGAAACAAATTATTTGAGCATGAATATCAAAAACCTGAACGTTGGGATTTTACATTCGCTTATTGGCAAAAACGACGGGGTTTCCATCGTGATCGACCAAACCGTTAGCGCCATGGTGAAAAACATGGGCATCAGCCTGGGCAATATTTATTTCCTCGCTGCACACACTTCGCCGCGTTTTAACGCCGAAACCGACGATATCTTCTGGCACAAAAACGATACCCACAAGCTCATCGTAAAGAAGTTCTCATCCAGGGCACCTGCCGGTTTGGATAAGCTCATCCACGAAAAAGCACTCTATGCTAAAAATGTCATCAAGGATTTTGTCGATAAAAATGAAATCGACCTGCTGATTGCACACAACACATCGCATCCTTACAACTTTATTACGTCAGTGGGCCTTGGCTACTACCTGGATGAGATCAGATCGAAAAACATCATCTGGCCCAATGTGCTGGTTTGGTGGCACGACTCCTATTACGAGCGTGATATCTTTAACAAGGCCAACCCGGTTATCGAAAAATACCTGAAATACCTTCCCGGCATACATGTTGACGGAATTGCCTTTATCAACAAAACACAAATAGAGCTGGGTAAAAGATGGTTCAGTAATTACAACGGGCAGAAGCTGGATTCGTTTTTCAGAGAACGCGCCGTGGTAGTGCCCAATACCAGCGAGATAACATGGGATTGGAAAGAACAGGACTGGGGATCAGACACGTTGATTTATCCTAAACAGGACAATTACAACGATTCATTTTTTGATGATGTAGGTTTGACCAAGGAACTTGAAAAGCGCGGGATGGCCCTGGACGATGCTGTGATTTTATTGCAACATACCCGTGTTGTTCCGCGAAAGCGCATTGAAATAGCCATTCAGCTTGCCTTTGAACTTGAAAAGAAATATTTGGATGAAGGACAAAAAAAATGCGTAACCGTGCTGGTGAGCGGCCACTCGGGCGATGAAGAGTTTGAATACAAAAAATACCTGAAGAATTATTTCAAGGAGCGCCTCATCAAAAATCCGGATACTAACGTGTTGTTACTCTTTGGCGAAAATGTTATCCTTTCGCACCGCGATATCATTGTGGATAAAAAATACTACAAATTTGCCGAGATACCTTCCATTTGTGCAGCAGCCGGAGCTATCGGTACATTCTTTAGCGAAGTTGAAGGATACGGTAACAACCTGCTTGAAATGATGTCGTTTGGGCTTCCTGTTGTCATCAACCGGTATGAAGTGTATAAGGAGGAAATCCAACAGCTCGACTTCCGATTGCCAAGTATTGATGATTGCTTGCTTGACGAAAATCTTGTAAATGAAGCTTATAAGCTGCTAACAAATTTTAAATACAGAAATAAAATCATAAAACATAATCTGGAAGTTTTGAACTTAAAACTGAGTCATGATATTATTGCAGAAAAGTTGAGCCCGTTGATAGTAAACATGTTCACAAAAGTGCTGAAATAGTATCATCGGATTAAATGCCACCAAACACAAAACCGTAAAAAACAACAATATTATGGGAGATTTTTATCAAAATGGACTGGTAACAACCATTAGCAACCTGCATAGCCGATCAGTAGAAAACCTTGAAGAAGAGCTTATCAAGTTTTCGAAAAATCGCCCAATGGGCCTGATCATTCCAAGTTTGTATTCCGAACTCCAGGGCGAAGCGTTACCAAATATCCTGGAAGAATTGAGCAAAATTCCATATCTGTCTGAAATCATCATCGGCCTCGACCGTGCTAACAAAAAAGAGTTTGCCCATGCAAAGGAATATTTCTCAAAACTGCCGCAGCATCACAGGGTGCTTTGGCATGATGGCCCCAAACTCAAAGCAATGGACAAAAAACTAAAAGCACTGAAACTTGCTCCCGAACAGATGGGTAAAGGGCGAAATGCATGGTACTGTTTTGGGTATATGATCGCCTCCGGAAAATCAGAAGCCATAGCCCTGCATGACGCTGATATCCTGACCTACGAAAGGGGCATGCTGGCAAGATTGCTGTATCCCGTTGCCCATCCCAATTTCAACTACCGTTTCTGTAAAGGATTTTATTACCGCTCCAATAATGAAGAGCTAAAGGGCAGGGTAGTCCGGCTGCTCATAACTCCCTTACTTCGAACATTAAAGAAGTTTTTTGGCCCCATAGAATATCTGGAGTTTCTCGACAGTTTCAGGTATCCGCTGGCCGGGGAGTTCTCCATGCGTGCTGACGTGTTGAAAACCATCCGAATCCCCTCCGACTGGGGTCTCGAAGTTGGAATTTTATCAGAGGTTCACCGCAACAATTCAACCAACCGCATCTGCCAGGTCGAAATCGCTGACCGCTATGATCATAAGCACCAGCCCATTTCACCGGATGATCCCGACAAAGGGCTTTCAAAAATGGTTTACGATATTGCCATGGCGATTTTTGTGAAGCTGACCCAAAACGGCGTTATTTTCTCCTCAGGTACCTTTAGATCTATCAAATCAACGTATTACAGGATCGGGCTGGATTTTGCAGAACAATATTACAGCCTGGCCAGATTTAACGGCCTGAATTACGACAGGAACGCCGAGGAAGAAACTGTTGGTTTGTTTTCCGGGATCATTTACAAAGCCGGCGAAGACCTGCTCAACAACTGGGATCATACCGTATTTATCCCCAACTGGAAAAGGATTAACAATGCGGTGCGCGATTTTCAGGAGGAATACTACCAGGCAGTAGAAGAAGACAACCAATAGCCCGGCAACCCATCTGATTATCTCATTTTTTTTCACCATCAAAACCTTTGTAATCATAGGATGAAATTGAATACCCAAACATTTGATACAATCAAAACACGGCTGCGAAACATTTATGGTGACCAGCTATCAGAAGAATTTACCAATCGATTTATTGATGAAATCGAAAAACACACCGTGCCTGGTGAAACCGGTAACAAATGGAATGAATCGGATTTGGTGCTGATTACTTATGGCGACAGCATTATAAATAATGATGAACCCGGCCTTCAGGTACTTGGCAGGTTCCTGAAAAAGCATTTGGCAAAAGAGTTGAGTTTTGTACATATCCTGCCATTTTATCCCTACACTTCCGATGACGGTTTTTCGGTGGTGGATTACATGGCAGTTAACCCGGAGCTGGGCGATTGGGAGGATGTGAAAAAGCTGGGTGAAAATTTTAAACTGATGTTCGACCTGGTGATCAACCACATCTCGCAAAAATCAGCGTGGTTTCAAAACTACCTGCAAGGGAAAGATCCGGGCAAAAACTATTTCATCGAAGCTGATCCCAATACTGACCTTTCGGAGGTGGTCAGGCCCCGGAGCCTGCCGCTGCTCACGCCTTTTGAAACTTCACGTGGCCGGCGTCATGTCTGGACAACCTTTAGCGACGACCAGATCGACCTGGACTTTTCCAATCCTGAAGTGCTGCTGGAAATGGTGAAAGTTTTGCTGCATTATCTCGAAAACGGCACTTCCATGATCCGATTGGACGCCATTGCCTTTTTATGGAAAGAAATCGGGACCACATGTTTGCACCTGCCCGAAACCCATGAGGTGGTAAAACTTTTGCGGGATGTTATGGAGCTTGTGAATCCCAAATCCATATTGCTCACCGAAACCAATGTGCCCAACAAGGAAAACCTCAGCTATTTTGGCGACGGCGATGAAGCCCACATGGTTTACCAGTTTTCACTGCCACCACTTTTGTTGCATGTCTTGTTCTCCGGAAATGCCGGCTATTTTAACCGATGGGCAGCATCCATACCGGGACTTGAAGACAACTGTACATTTTTCAATTTTACAGCCTCGCACGATGGCATTGGTGTACGGCCGCTCGAAGGGCTGCTGCCGGATGCTGAACTTAATGAACTGATCGAAGGCATGAAAGCCAGTGGTGGCATGATCTCCACCCGCCGGCAAAGCGATGGCACCAACAGCCCATACGAAATGAACATAACCTATCTTGATGCCATGAAACGGACAAAAAACGGTGCAGATAACTTTCAGGTTGAGCGGTTCCTGGCTTCACAAACCGTGATGATGGAGATGAAAGGCATACCGGCATTTTACATCCACAGCCTCCTGGGAACACATAATTATCTTAAAGGCGTTGAAGAAACCGGCAGGGCGCGCACCATCAACCGCCGGAAATGGGAAGAATCTGAGATTGAAGCATTGCTGGAACAAGGCACATCACACATGAAAATCCTCGGCGAATTGAAACGTCGGATCAGCATCCGGAAAGCACAGCCTTCATTTCATCCTGACGGAGCCCAGGAAATTGTGGATGCCGGCGAAGAGCTCATCGCCATTAAACGCATCAGCCCGGATAAATCGCAGGAAATCCTGTGCCTGACCAATGTTACAAACAAAGCTCTAAATATTGAAGCTGAGAACATCAAGGGTTTTGATCTTTTGCAGGATAAGAAAGTTGAATTGGATAATGATCATTTGACTATCCGGCCATACGAAACTTTTTGGCTGGTTTAATAACCGATTTATCCACACATTTTTCCCAACCCGAATATTGTTCTTACTTTTGGTTGATGGTTAAAAATTATTCGTGATATTAATCTGTAAAGGCGCGATAAATCGCGTATCTGTACATTCAAACAACATAAAGAGACGCGATAAATCGCGTCTCTAACCCAATAACGATTAACTAATAACTTTTAACTAAAAATGTCCCGCACCACGCTGTTCGCTGAAGTCCTCCTGCCGCTACCCGTTCCGGGGACATTCACCTATCGCATTCCTTACGAGATGAATGACGATGTGGAAACCGGCAAGCGTGTAGTGGTGCAGTTTGGCAAAAAGAAAATCTACACCGGGTTGGTAAAATTGGTGCATGAGAAGGTTCCTGAAGGCTACGTTCCGAAATATATTTTATCCATCCTGGATCCGGAACCGGTGGTAAATGAGCTGCAGTTCAGGTTTTGGGACTGGATATCGGAATACTACATGTGCTATCCCGGTGAAGTGATGAATGCCGCCATGCCGTCAGCACTCAAACTGGCCAGCGAAACCCGGATAGTTCAACACCCGGATTTTAATGGTGAAACAGATCACCTGAATGAAAAAGAATATTTAGTAGCCGAAGCCATCGACATACAGAAAACGCTGACCATCTCAGAGGTTTCACGGATTGTGGAATACAAAAAGGTGGTCCCGCTCATCAAAAACCTCATCGAAAAAAAGGTAGTGTTGGTGGAAGAAGAACTCAAAGACCGCTACCGCCCAAAGGTGGAATCTTATGTGAGTTTAACCACAGATTACAAAACTGATGAAAGTCTCCAGCAGATTTTTGATGATCTCGAAAAACGTGCTTTCAAGCAGCTTGAACTACTGATGACCTTCATCCGGATTGCCGGTGAATTGCAAAATGAAGTGGCTGAGGTAAAAAAGACAGAACTATTAAAAATGGCAAATGCCACCGCTGCCCCGTTGAATGCCCTGGTAAAAAAAGGTGTTTTTGAAATCAACGACAAGGAAAGCAGCAGGCTTGAGGAATTTGAGGCACGCACTTCACCCGAAACTATTGTTTTTACTGACAAGCAACAAACGACCTTCGATGAGATCCAATCTTCTTATCAAAAACACAAGGTTGTT
Organism: uncultured Lentimicrobiaceae bacterium; assembly: GCA_964395075.1. Taxonomy (GTDB): domain Bacteria; phylum Bacteroidota; class Bacteroidia; order Bacteroidales; family 4484-276; genus SABY01. The sequence continues at coordinate 7,994 of CAYNDN010000208.1, forward strand.
TTGCTGCACGGCGTTACCTCCAGTGGCAAAACTGAAATATACATCCGTCTCATCGAAAAAACCATCCGCCAGAAGAAGCAGGTACTTTTCCTGCTTCCGGAGATTGCGCTGACAACGCAAATCATTAATCGCTTGCGAAAATATTTTGGAGACCAGGTTGGGGTTTACCATTCCAAATATAACGAATTTGAACGTGTTGAAATCTGGAACAACGTCATCAAAAGTGGCGGTGAAATTGAAGACATCCAAAAATACCAGGTGATCCTGGGGGCCCGTTCAGCACTTTTTCTGCCATTCAGTAATCTCGGGTTGGTGATCGTGGATGAAGAACACGACACATCCTACAAGCAATATGCGCCGGCACCA
>CAYNDN010000209.1:0-4174 GCA_964395075.1 uncultured Lentimicrobiaceae bacterium
AGTCTAGAAGAATTATTGGCTTTGCCGATGGACGGCTCCACTGCCAAAGAAAAACCGCAAAGAGGAAATGTTGTGGCAGTTGGACCTGGTAAAAAAGACGAACCCCTCACCGTAAAAGAAGGCGATGTGGTTCTGTACGGAAAATACGCCGGAACTGAAATCACAATTGATGGTAATGATTACCTCATTATGCGTGAATCAGACCTCGTAGCAATTGTTTAAGAAAATATTTTATTCATTAATAACATTAAAATTTTTAAGAAAATGGCAAAAGATATCATTTTTGATCTTGAAGCTAGAGACGGACTGAAGAAAGGTGTTGATGCATTGTCAAATGCAGTAAAAGTTACCCTGGGTCCTAAAGGTAGAAACGTAATCATCGACAAGTCGTTTGGCGCACCAAGCGTTACCAAAGATGGTGTTACAGTTGCAAAAGAAATTGAACTGGAAGATGCAGTGGAGAATATGGGTGCTCAGATGGTGAAAGAAGTGGCCTCAAAAACCAACGATATTGCCGGTGACGGTACAACCACTGCTACTGTTCTTGCACAATCGATTTTTACAACCGGTTTGAAAAACGTTACCGCAGGTGCCAATCCAATGGATCTGAAACGCGGTATCGACAAAGCTGTAACAGCAGTTGTTGAAAACCTCAAAAAGCAATCACACGAAATTGGTGACAGCTCAGAAAAAATTGAGCAGGTTGCTGCAATTTCTGCCAACAACGACAACCATGTTGGTAAACTGATTGCCGAAGCTATGGCCAAAGTTAAAAAAGAAGGTGTAATCACCGTTGAGGAAGCCAAAGGAATTGAAACTTATGTTGACGTTGTTGAAGGCATGCAATTCGACCGCGGATACATTTCTCCTTACTTCGCAACTGACACCGAAAAAATGGAAGCTGTTTATGAAAATCCTGCCATCCTGATCTACGACAAGAAGATCTCCGTGATGAAAGATTTGCTCCCCATTCTTGAAAAAGTTGCTCAAAGTGGTCGCCCACTAATGATCATCGCTGAAGATGTTGAAACCGAAGCACTTGCCACACTCGTTGTTAACAAACTGCGTGGTGGCCTCAAGGTAGTTGCTGTTAAAGCTCCTGGTTTTGGCGACCGCAGAAAAGAAATGCTCGAGGATATTGCCATCCTGACAGGTGGAACTGTGATTTCAGAAGAAAAAGGTTACAAACTGGAAGATGCAACACTGGAATACCTCGGTGAAGCTGAAAAAGTTACTGTTGACAAAGAAAACACAACCATCGTTAGTGGTAAAGGCGATAAAGAAGCTATTGGTGGCCGTGTTTCTCAAATCAAAAAGCAAATTGAAACAACAACTTCAGACTACGATAAAGAAAAACTACAGGAACGTTTGGCTAAACTGGCCGGTGGCGTTGCTGTAATTTATGTAGGTGCTGCAAGTGAAGTTGAAATGAAATCCAAAAAAGACCTTTTTGAAGATGCACTGAATGCTACACGTGCTGCCATCGAAGAAGGTATTATTCCTGGTGGTGGTGTTGCTTACCTCCGTGCTGTGGAAGCTCTTGGTAACATCGACACTGAAAACGAAGACGAGGAAACAGGTGTTGCTATCATGAGAAGAGCACTGGAAGAACCATTGCGCCAGATCGTTGAAAATGCCGGTATGGAAGGTTCGGTTGTTGTAAACAAAGTGAAAGAAGGTAAAGATGATTATGGCTTCAATGCAAGAACCGAAGTTTATGAAAATCTTTACGGTGCCGGTGTTATCGATCCTGCTAAAGTAGCTCGTGTAGCTATCGAAAATGCAGCTTCTATTGCCGGTATGCTGCTCACTACCGAGTGCGTGCTTGCCGATATTAAAGAAGATGCTCCTGCCGGTGGAGGAATGCCAGGCGGAATGCCTCCGGGAGGCGGAATGGGCGGAATGTACTAAAATAATTTCCAACCATATATATCAATCAAAAAAGGCACTCAACATTGAGTGCCTTTTTTATTTTATGCTGTTTATCAGTAGTCCGGTGATAATTGCGATGATAAAACTTATCATTGTGCCTAACAAAATATATTCTGCGTCCTTTCGCTGGGCTTTGTTTTTTATTTCGCCAAACCTTAATATGGATTTTGCTGCAATTAAAAAGCCAATCCCCGAAAACTGATTTATCAATACGAAGGTTAAAATGAGGGTTCTTTCAAATGCGCCTATCCATCTTCCGGCATCCTCCAGCCCTTCGGTGGTGATTTGCTTTTGCCAGTTTTCGGTAATTTTTGCAATGATGAAACCTGCCGGCCATATCACAAAATAATATCCCGTAAAAATGGCCAAAAATTTTCCATCGTTCATCAATTCCAAAAGGCCTATAAATACCGACCAATTAATGTCTGAATAGAGCAGCCATGCTGTTATTATTATGAGGAGATGAATTATTTGATCAAGGAGAAAAATGGCAATGTTGTTTTTGCTGTATGATTTCCACAAGTCGGTTAATAAATGGGTAATGACTACAAAAAGTGGAATCCAAAAATTTTGATAATAACCTGAAAAAAGCCAGGTAAATATTCCTACAATTAAGATATGCAGGTACAGCGATTTTGCTTTCCAGTGATTTTTATTCCTGTCCTTTACCCAACTTGTTTTCTGAAACAAAAAATCAGCAAGAAGGTGGGCAAGCAGAAGCCTTATTAGTAGCGGTAAATCAACACTCGAAATAGCATCCATTTCTGTAAAAAGTTTTTAGTTCTTAACAATACTTCTTTTCAAGATAATCAAAATATAACCCCTTGAGGTTATAAACACAAAAAATAACCCCACAGGGTTATAAATGTTAATTATAACCCTGTGGGGTTATAATTGATTTTTGTTATCGTTATTTGAGAAAATATTATGAAATCTTTCCATCATTAATTCGATAGCGTAAAAGTTAGCAGAATTCAACCTTTTTTTAACGGCAGGTTGCGAGATGTTGAATGTTTCAGCCATTTCTTCCTGTGTTTTGTTGTTTATTAATTCAATAATAGTAAGAGCCTGTTCCGGCGACCATTTTTCAATCACTGTGTCAAGTAAGGCACATTCAACATTCAACTCTTTATTTACCTCATCAAAAGGTGATTTAATCACTATCTTCCTCGAACGTTTATTCATAATGTCTAACATTGGCCCTGAGTTTCTGAATGCTTCGCCATCACCTTCGCCTGTGCTTCTGTCGGGGAAATAGTTTATGTTTCCAATTCCAATAGCTATCCTGGCATCGGGCAGGTCTTTTAATGCAGATTTAAAATTTCCCCTGATGGTTGCACGAATCAGTATTGCAGATGGTAAGGAGTATTCGACAGGTGCAATCACCCCTTGAAAACTATCGCCCCGGTAAATTTCGAAAGGCAGTGTAATAATGTTTTTGCCAAGAACCCTTTCGATGTTTTTAAAGGACTTCTTTAAAGCCTCAAGTAGCTTAGTGCGTTTATCTCCAACAAAGCGTGATGATTTGTGAATATCTCCGGTAATTACGGCAAAAAGTTTCTTGTCCATGTCTTACGCTTTTAGTTTCCTGTATTTAATCCGTTTTGGGCCTTCATCACCAAGGCGTTTCTTTTTGTTTTCTTCATATTCGCTGTAGCCGCCTTCAAAAAAGTAAACCTGTGAGTTGCCTTCAAAGGCCAGGATGTGTGTAGCAATCCTGTCTAAGAACCAGCGGTCGTGGGAGATAACCACCGCGCAGCCGGCAAAGTTTTCGAGGCCTTCTTCCAGGGCGCGAAGCGTGTTCACGTCGATGTCGTTAGTGGGCTCATCAAGCAATAACACGTTGGCTTCCTGTTTCAGGGTTAAGGCAAGATGCAGCCTGTTGCGTTCCCCACCTGAAAGCACACCGGTTTTCTTTTGCTGGTCAGCACCACTAAAATTGAATCGCGAAACATAAGCGCGTGAGTTCATTTCGCGGTTGCCAAGCTTGATGGTTTCATGCCCGCCTGACACCACTTCCCAAACGGTTTTCTCCGGATCAATTTCGGCATGGGCCTGATCCACATAACCAACTTTTACAGTTTCTCCGGTAATAAAATTTCCGTCATCCGGGATTTCCTGATTCATGATTAGGCGAAACAGCGTGGTTTTACCGGCACCATTTGGCCCGATAACACCAACAATTCCAGCAGGAGGCAAACTGAAATTCAGGTCATCGAACAACAATTTTTCACCATAAGCT
>CAYNDN010000209.1:4184-8347 GCA_964395075.1 uncultured Lentimicrobiaceae bacterium
TTTGGCATCAATAACTTTATTTCCGAGCCGTGGGCCATTGGGGATGAAAATCTCCAGCTTTTCTTCTTTTTGTTTGATATCTTCATCCATCATTTTTTCATAGGCCGACAGCCTGGCTTTGGATTTGGCATGGCGCGCTTTGGGAGCCATCCGAACCCATTCAAGTTCCCGCTCCAGGGTTTTACGGCGCTTGCTTTCGGATTTCTCCTCCATTTCGAGGCGCTTGGTTTTTTGCTCTAACCATGAGGAATAGTTTCCTTTCCAGGGGATACCTTCGCCACGGTCGAGTTCCAAAATCCATCCGGCCACATTATCCAGGAAATAGCGATCGTGGGTAACGGCAATCACGGTGCCTTTGTATTGCTGCAAATGGTGCTCGAGCCATTCCACCGATTCGGCGTCTAAGTGGTTGGTGGGCTCATCAAGCAGGAGGATTTCCGGTTCTTTTAAAAGCAAACGGCATAATGCCACACGACGGCTTTCACCCCCCGACAAATTTTCAACCGGTGTGTCGCCGGTCGGACAGCGTAAAGCATCCATGGCGCGTTCCAGTTTGGAGTCAAGCTCCCAGCCATCTTTCTGGTCGATCAGTTCGGTGAGTTTCCCCTGTCTTTCGATGAGGTTGTTCATCTCATCGTCACTCATGGGCTCGGCAAATTTCAGGTTGATATCTTCATATTCCTTCATTAAATCCACCACTTCCTGAACACCTTCTTCCACAATTTCTTTTACGGTTTTGTTTTTGTCAAGTTGTGGGTCCTGCTCCAGGTAGCCAACTTCGTAGCCCGGCGAAAAGGCAACTTCGCCCTGGTAGGATTTTTCAACACCGGCAATAATTTTTAACAAGGTTGATTTACCGGAACCGTTTAAACCAATGATGCCAATTTTAGCACCATAAAAAAACGACAGGTAAATATCTTTTAAAACCTGCTTACTTGGTGGATGGATCTTCCCAACGCCCACCATCGAAAAAATGATCTTTTTATCGTCTGACATTTATTTGCTTTTAAATTATTTTATCTGATTTCGATTCTGATCCCGTTTTGTACCGAAAGGTCATATTTCTTTACATCAGTTATCGGGAGGTTATTGTAGCGCCATGTAAAATCAACTATGAAATGGAGCGATCGGGCAAGGGCAAATTCGAAGCCGAGTTCTGAAGCAATCCGGTAGTTTTTAAAGTTTTTAAATGCAGGCTGATAGTAAAGTACACCTGTCAGGCTAAGCTTTTTTTTGATCAGCCAGTCCACACTAATAAAATTTGTGCTGCGCCACAGTTCCTTGCTTACGATGCCTGCATCCACATCATACTCTTCGGTTTCGTACATTACTCCCAGGCTCACATTCACATCCAGGCTTTTTGAACTGTCGGCTCCTGCAATGTGCTCTATGACGCGGTATTTTAACCCGGTTCCGGCCAGGTTGCGGGAGTTCAGGTCGATAAATTCGTCGTATTGCCGCTGAAGGAAAACCTCCCATGTGGCCCTTTCAGTGATGTGGGTGATTCCCCGCAGGTGGAGGAAGCCCTGGTTTTCAACCTTTTTGTCGGCAGTATTTTTAAATTCGAAATTTCCCACCAGGAAAGTGTCGAAAGTATTGCCGTTGTAGTCAACACGTCCTGTTCCGGTGTATGCAGTGTACTCGGTGTTTCCTGCCTTAGCTGTAAACGTGGTTTTCATGTTGAAAATAAAGCCCACGTCATCACTGTAATATTTTCGGTATTTTTCTGTATTGATCTTTGCTTCAGCAACAAGCGGGCACAGCCATACCAGGGCAACGATCACAGTGAGATAAGATGTGAAATGTTTCAGCATGAACGTTGAAATTCAACTATGATTCGTTAGACCGGAGGGAAATGGAAAAGAACAGCAATACTCCGCCAAAGATCACCGCCAGTGCCCCAATAATGCGTGTGAGCGCGATGATGGTACCAAATGGACTGACAAACAAAAGCAATCCAAAGAGTAGCGTGATCAGGCCGTTGATGACCATCAGGTTTTTGTAATTTCCGGCTTCCATCAAACGCAGGGCGATGAAAAGTTGAACAGCTCCAATAACAAGTGCCCAGATGCCGATAATGATCCCAAAAATATTCAGGCTTAATCGTGTATTGAAAACGATGATGAGGCCAATGACAATGCTTACGATTGAACTGATCAGGGAAGAAATGTATGGCTTTTCCCTGTGCATATTCCGAATGGCAATCCATAAACCTCCGCCACCACCCAGCAGCAGCAGGATGCCAAAATAAATTGCAACGGTTTTGATGGTAGCCTGTGGCAGAAAAATGGCCAGCCCGCCAAAGATTAAGGCAATAATACCGTTGATGAGCAGGCTGAGGCTGTAATGCCTTACTTTGCTTTTCATATATTACAAGTGTTTAGTTTTAAATACTTTTCCTGATTTCAGGGATTATTTTCATGGCTTCTTGATATCCAAGTTGAAACAGCTTTTCATCGTCCTTCTTATTAAATGCACTGAATTTAAAAACCTCCTTTGGTTCGATGACAAAGTTACAAATTTCGAGGCTCCTGGATGCTTTTTCCCAGAATGACAGTGTGGCAGACCGATCGAACACACCTTTCCATGTGTCAAGACTTTCGGGATTTTGTATCGGGCCATGGCTGTGTACGTAATTCCCGATTAAAATATCTACCAATGGCCTGATGGGTTCTGCAGGCACATTATTGAGGATGCCTCCATCCAGGTGCTTTTCACCGTTTATTTCCTGTGGTTCAAAAATCAGTGGCACAGATGCCGAGGCCAACACCGGTTTCACACAATCGCCCTGGCTAAAAATATCCAGTTTTCCCTGGTGCAGGTTGGTTGTGGCCACATACAATCGTTTTTGCAGTTCTTCAAAGTTTTTGTGTGGGATATGTTTGTCGATCAAGCCTTTCAGGTAGTTGAGGTTGCTGAGGCCTTTTTTTCCGAGGGTAGGTGTAAAAACCCTGATCATCGTACTTTTTTTGGATATTTCCAGTATTTCCAATGGGCTTATTCCGGCTGCATAAAATAACCCTATAATTGCGCCAATGCTCGCTCCTGAAATGTACTCAGGTGAAATGCCGTTTTCTTCCAGGGCATGCAGCACCCCTATTTGGCATAAACCCCGCACACCACCTCCGCATAAAACTATTCCGGTTTTTTTGGACATGCTTTTAATTTTTTACTTTTCCGTTTACAAACGTACTCAATCCATTTCGATATAAAATAAATATTCTCTGGGTTTAATCTATTGCAGGAATTATTAAATTTATTTGGCTGCTGAAAAAGACTTAACCCACTGGATTCTTATAGGTTAATTTAATAATGTCTGATTCCATGTGCAAGAATTGGTGGGATATTGGCTCAAAAACCTTACACTAAATATTTCGGTGCGCTGCACCTTTATTCCTGATGGTGGATAAAACTCTACAAAGATTAACGGTGCGCTGCACCTGAAAATGAGCCACAGCGTGGCGATAATCTTTGTAGGAAAATCGAATAGAATTGTATCGAGAGGTGCAGAGCACCGTAATATTAACATTCTGAGTTTATCAGTAAGCCCTATTTAACCACAAACATATAAGTCAAGTGGGTACAGAGTTTGAATTCTCTGGCCTCTCTGTGGTTATTTTTTAATCTTTTAGGAAAGAGATTTCTTCATCACCCGGTCGAGTTTTTCGGTAGCCTTCTCCCAATCGTATTTCTGATTCACAAACTTAAACCCGGCTTCTGCTATTTCATCGGCAAATTTTTGATCATCCAACAATTTCAGAATATGCATGGCATAATCCTCCGGAGTTTCACCAATCAGGATTTCTTCTCCATCTTTTGCACACAGCGCAGCATTGGCAAGTTTCGAGGTTATACTCGGGATTTTCATCGACATGGCCTCAAGCAATTTGTTTTGCAGTCCGGTGCCAATCTGCATGGGAGCAATGAAAATTCTGGCTTCAGCATAGCAATCACGAATATCATCCACCCATCCACTTACATGCACAAATTCATTTTCTTGTTCCTGAACCCGTTTTGCTGGGGTAGCGCCGGCGAGCAGCAGTTTTACACAGGGTTTTGACTTGTACACGATAGGTAAAACTTTTTGAGCTAAGTAAACAGCGGCATCAACATTGGGCGGGTCGATTTCGATAAAAGCAAGATCTACTTTCTCGTTTCGTAGC
>CAYNDN010000210.1:0-8294 GCA_964395075.1 uncultured Lentimicrobiaceae bacterium
GAATATGTTTTGCCCCGTCATTTATGGCGGGGTTAAATAATTAACAAACAATAAAATAAACAAAATCCAGAAAAATTTAACATTGAAAACTGCATTTTTCTGGATTTTGCCTCTTAATAAATAGAAAAACTTCAAATCCCTGCCATAGATGACGGGGCTATTGTTTTTCTGTAATCTAAGAAGTAAATATTTATTTTTTTTTGAATAGGCCAGGATAGGGTTTTCATTGAAAAATTAAGGGATTTTGATTTCTCATTATAGCACAGTTTGAGTGCTTAATTCCTGACTATCCTTGCTGCACATTTTTTAGTACTTTCGCCGCCAATTTGTATCGAATATCAAATGAATATTTCCATTATTGTACCGGCTTATAACGAGGAGGATGCCATCAGGCATGGCCTTGAAAAATTTGTTGAACTGGGATACCATGAAAAGCACGAACTGATTTACATCAATGACGGCTCCACGGACAAAACCGAAGAGATTATCCGGGAATATCCGGTAAAGCTTTACAATCATCATGTGAACAAAGGCTATGGTGCAGCGTTAAAAACCGGCATTCGCAAATCCACAGGCGACAAAGTGATCATCCTCGACAGTGATGGCCAGCACGATCCAAAATACATCGAGTACCTCATCGGGATGCTGGATGACTACGACATGGTTATCGGTGAGCGTGATGATCAGTCGTTTCAGGTGAAGCGCAGGCAGGCAGGGAAAAACATGATCCGCCGTGTTGGCGAATACCTCGTTGAGCAAAAGCTTCCGGATTACAATTCAGGCTTTCGCGGATTCGATCGGGAACTGATCAGGGAAATGCTGCACCTGATGCCCAATGGTTTTTCGTTATCAACTACTTCCACACTCGCCTTCCTCAAAGAAGGCTACACCATAGGTACTTTCCCCATCAATGTTCAGGAACGAATCGGGCGAAAAAGCAATGTGAAAATGGTGAAAGACGGATCTAAAACCATGCTTCTGCTTTTCAGAATCATCATGCTTTTTAATCCACTTAAAATTTTCTTCCCTGCAAGTGTTATTTTTGGTTTTCTTGGCTTGGCATGGGGTGTGGCCGGATATTTTATTGCAGGCAGATTCCCCAACAGTGCCATCATCATCCTGGTGTTTGGCATGATCATGTTTTTTATCGGGCTGCTTGCCGACCAGATTGCCATGCTCAACCGCATCAAACGATAGTGAAATGAAACGCTGGGAGAAAAACAATCACCGGCAAAGCTGGACTGACCAGGACGTGGAAGCCCACTGGGATGCCGTGGCCAAGATCTACATCCAGGAAAACAACAAAGTAAAAGATGCCCACGACCAACGTTTCCGCGAAACGTTAAAACACCTCAAAGCCGCTCCTCACCTCAAAATCCTTAATATTACGAGCCGCGATTGCGAAGCTGATGACTACATCAAAATGGAGATGCCAGATGCCAATGTTGTCAATGCTGAAATATCGGCAGGGCTGATGGCTGAAGCGCAAAAGGTGAGGCCCCAGGTGAAGCAGGTAAAAATAAACACCTACTCGAAGCTTCCATTTAAAGATCAAGCCTTCCACCGGGTGGTTTCGCTGGAAACACTGGAACATGTTGCCGATCCCATTGCTTTCTTATCAGAATTGCATCGTGTTTCAACACAAGACACAACGCTGGTTTTGAGTTGTCCGCCCGCAACCAGCGAAATTCCATATCAGGTTTTCACAGCCCTTTTTGGTGGCCATGGCGAGGGGCCACACCGGTTTTTATCATCCAAAGAAGTAAAAGTGATGTTCGAAAAAACAGGCTGGAAATTGCTGCTTCACAAAGGAACGGTTTTGTTCCCGGTTGGCCCGAAAGGATTCCGGGACTTTGGGGAAAAAATCATGGCCAAATTACAAAACACTTATATTTCAGAACTCGGAATACGCCAATTTTATGTCTGCGAAAAATATTGACAAACTCAAAAAGGTGATGCGCTCGGAGCTATGCAACCGGTGTGGCTCCTGCGTGGGGTTGTCGGGAGGCAGCATCGTCTTCAAAAACCGGGAGGGCAGATACTTACCCAAACAAGTTGGAGAAATCGACGATAAACTGGCCGACAGGCTTTGGACGGCATGTACCGGAAAGCAGTTTAACTTTCCGGAAATCAACAAACACTTTTATGCTGACGCACCCCATTTTCATGAATACACCGGCTCCTATCAAAATATTTATATCGGATTTGCCAAAGATCAGCAGGTAAGGCGAAATGCTGCCAGCGGCGGTATAATCTCCGCACTGCTGATTTATCTGCTTGAACAAAATAAAATTGATGGTGTGATAACCCTGAGAATGTCGCACGAAAAACCCTGGCTGAACGAACCCTTTATTGCAACAACCAGGGAAGATATCATGGAAGCTGCCCAAAGCAAATATACCATCAGCTCGGTGAACGAGATACTACCCGATGCAGCGAAATTTGAAGGTAACCTGGCTTTTGTGGGTATTCCACCACAGGTACAATCCATCCGCAAATTACAACAGATCAACGACCCATCGGTAAGAAATATCAAATACCTGTTTGGTCCGTTTTATGGGAATACACTCTATTTTTCATCCGTAAAAAGTTTCCTGAAAACTTATGGTGAAAAGGATTATCGGAAAATCAAAAAACTCTATTTCCGCTATGGAGAATGGCCCGGTAATATGCGCATCGAAATGGAATCGGGGCGGGTAATCGAACTAAAAAAATTTCACGCCAATTATCTGATCCCTTTTCATGTGCTGAAAAACAGCCTTTATTGTACAGATTTTACCAACGAATTTACCGACATCAGCGGAGGCGATGCCTGGGCACCGGTGTATGAAGAACGTGGCAAAGGTTTCTCGATGATCATTACCCGCAGCAAGGCCGGACAGGAAATTATGAATGAGATGGTGATGGCAGGTTTAATATCTGCTGAACCGATAAGCGAAGATGAAGCCATTAAAATGCATAGCCACGGTTATGATTTTAAGAAGCGGGGCAGCTTCATCCGTATAAAATTCCGCAAGCTCGCCGGCAAAAGCACCCCCGATTATGGTTACAAGATCGGTGGCTTTGGAGTTAGCCGTTACCTGATGGAATCGGTGATCAGCACCATGTTTATCCTGATGGGAACAGGCTTGGCCCGCTGGACTGTTGAGCAATTTCCTCCCGGATTCATCGGGAAGATATTTGAGAAAGCACGTACCTCATGGAAAAATTCAACAAAAAAAATTAAACGGCAACAACTGGGATAATGCACAAGAAACACTGGTCAACGGTTTTGAAGGTTTTGTCGTCGTTGCTGATCCTGTATTTACTCTACCTCAACATCGACTTTAGCAGCGAAGAATTCATCCAAACCTGGAAAAAGATCGATATCTTTTGGCTTATCATGGTATTGCCGGTTGTAGCAGTGGTTTTAGGCATTAAAAGTTACAGATGGCGATCGATCATTCTATCAGGCGGCGATCATTACCACTGGAAAAAATCGCTGAAAGCCTACCTGGCGGCCTACAGCATTGGCGTGGTTACTCCGGGCAGATTAGGCGAGTTGCTCAAAGTTTACAACCTGAAAAAGGATGTTCGGGAAATCGATGGCGTAAAGGCCTTCCAAACTGTTGTGCTCGATCGGCTTTTCGATATGTTTTTTTTGGGATGGTTTGGCATTGCCGGCGTGTTGTTCTACCTCAGCCCATTTGGTGAAATCGCATCAACAATCGCACTACTCATCGCCTTTTTAGCGGTTATAATTTCACTTTTTGTGGGGAAAGCAATTTTAGTTTGGATAGCCGGGAAGCATTTTAAAGGACAGAAATTCTTTGGCTTTTTGATGGGATGTGTTGAAGGTATGACATCAAAAAGCAGTATATACCCATGGCTTTATTCGGCTGTGGCTTATGCCGTTTACTTCGCAGGGATTCAGTTTCTGTTTTTTGCTTTGGATATTTCCATCAATTTTATCGAAACAGGATTTATGATTAGTCTGATAGGATTGATTTTATTGCTGCCCATCAGTATTGCAGGATTCGGAACACGCGAAGCCGGCCTGATTTATTTGCTCTCGATGTATGGCATTGCCGCCGAAACAGCTTTGAGTTTTTCATTTTTACAGTTCCTGGCATTCTTTGTCTGGGGTGGGATAATTGGCCTGTTTTTCTGGATGGCTTCACCGGTTTCGATACACACCATCAGGAAAGATTCGGAAAAGTTGCTGGCCAAAATCAGGGTAACCGCCAAAAAAAGTTAGCTTTGACGAAAGACCGGATTTTTCAGGTTGAGTTTAGAATAAAATTCGAGGAAGGTAATTTTTCAACTTTAAATGCATTTGCAAATAAGCAATGAAAAATCAATTGAAATCAGGAAGCATGCTTACCATATTTGTGGTGATCCTCATCATGATATTGATTAGCTACATGCGCCTTACCCATCCACAAAAAAGATATCTGTCGTACGATAACATGGGCTATTATATGTACCTGCCCGCCCTGTTTATTTACGATGATATCCGTATTGATGACTTTTCGTGGGTTGAAGAGGTCAATGAAAAATACAATTTAACCCCAACATATTACCAGTTTGATGCCGGAGACAAAGACAACCGGGTGATTCGGTTTTTTATGGGCATGGCCATTTTATATTCGCCGGGTTTCGCTGTCGGACATCAGATGGCTCTGCATTCCGGCTATCCTGCTGACGGATTTTCGCCACCCTATCAACAAGCACTGGTATATTGGGGGCTGATTGTTCAATTGATAGGTATCATCTTTACCCGTAAGATATTGCGTCATTTTTTTAGTGAAAAGATTACCGCCATCACCCTGTTGGTGCTATACACAGGAACGATTCTTTATTTTTTCAGTGCCCTGGGAAATGATGCTCCCCATGTTTACCTTTTTACGCTTACCGCTATCATTGGCTGGCTGGTTATAAAATGGCACGAAACACCCAATTTGAATTATGCTATCCTCCTGGGATTTTTTACCGGCCTGCTGGTGATAAGCCGGCCCAGTGAAGTAACCATCTTCTTTCTCATACTGCTTTGGGGCATATCCGACAGAAAAAGTTTCGCCTCAAAAATGAAAATGGTATGGCAACACCGCACCCAGCTTATTTATTTCGCTTTGGCAGGATTGATATTTCTCATCCTTCAAATGGCCTACTGGAAAACGGCTACCAGCAATTTCATTTTCTTCCCCTATACTGACGCCAGTTCAACGCTCGACCTTTCCAGTCCCCGGTTTGGATGGGTTTTGTTTAGTTTCAGGAAGGGACTGCTGATCTACTCTCCACTGATTGCCCTTTCGTTGATTGGCTTTTTCTTTGTTTATCGGAAAAACAAACAGGTATTCTGGCCCCTTTTTATTGTTTTTTTATTGAACCTCTATTTAATCGCCAGCTTTTCCAGCCTGGTAAGCTATGGATACCGGGCATTTGTACAAGGCTTTCCGCTGCTGGCCATCCCGATGGGATATACGCTGCAATATCTTTTTACCAGGAAAATATGGAAACAGGTTTTTATGGCCATAATTCTAATCTTATTCATTGGTTTAACGATGTTTCAATCGTGGCAAATCATGATGGGCTATATTCATGGCAGCAGGATGACACCTGCGTATTATAAAGCCATATTTCTGAAAGACTACGTTACATCGGAAGACCGAAAGCTGCTTCTCATCGACAGGAGTGCTACTGGAATTGATGTGTTTACGAATGAAGATGATTATGAAAAGACAGTGTTGGGCATGCTGGATTTTGAAGATCCGGAAAATGACTCAAAAAATAAATATGATTCAACTTTTGCTTTCGGCGGTAATTATGCTTTCAGGATGGATACAAACCAGCTCTACTCCCCGCTGATCAGAAAAAAATATCACGAAATAACCGATGACTATTATGCCTGGATCAGGGCTTCGGTAAAGGTTTTCCCGACATCTCAGGAAAGCGCCGAAAATATTTACCTTACGGTTTCATTCCATTACCGGGGAAAGGGACATAAATGGCGGGCAGCGAGATCGGACAGGCTTGATGAGCCCCTACAAGCCAACCAATGGAATACCCTAATGCTCGATTACCTCACACCTGAGATGCGATCACCAAACGAAGAGTTACGGGTTTTTGTTTGGAACCCCAATAAAGTGAAGTTTTATATGGATGATTTTAAGGTAGAGGCGTTTGTGAGAAAGAATCGCTAAGCGTGCGGCGCATATTGCATGGTGCAGATCCCAAAATATGTAATGCTCCAATATTTGAAAATTCAACCCTTACACGATAATAAAACTGCTCATTTGTAAAACGAATTTCGGAAATGCGTAATTGGGCAGAATTGTAATCGGCTAATCATCATTTTATTTATCCCAATGATTAATTCCTTTTTTTGCCAGGCTGTCGTTAGGCAACCGGATGGTGTACCAAAAATCGGGATGACGATTTACACTGAAAAAACCATCCAGATAAGTTTGTTTTGTATTGCCTTCCCAATGAAGTGAGCCATGAAAATACCGGGCAGTATTGTGGCCACCATTCCAGGTTGCAAACAAAACCAATAACATGATACCAACAGCGAGGGGCTTGGTTTGCCTGAATGTCCAGGATAAAAACACAGACAAAGGCACGGCAAAAACAGCATAAGAATCGATATATGGCCTGATGCTAAGCCCACCACCATACCACCAGTTCCACCAGGACGACAACACATACCAACTAATGAGGAAGTATATCATCACGGACCAGAAAAAGTCCTTCCTGAGCTTTGCCATGATTCCAATACCAGCGAGTGCAAACATCATTACCGGAACATAAATCAGCCATCCCTTTCGCCACGAAAAAAGGTTTCGAAATAATTGAGGATTAAGAAAATAGAAATGTTGATCTTCAGGATAGGAGTAATAAAAATACTTTCCGGCAATCATTTTCCAATACAATAATTGAGGCATCCATACCGCAAAAACAGCCAAAAGAAGCAATAGAATTGATGTCCTGTTTTTATAAAAAAACATAAACCTGTTTTTAACATCCTCAATGCCTGTAACTTTCCATAGTAAGGCTAAAACCCCGATCACAATATTGGTTGGTCTGATCAGGGTGATCAGCCCAACAAGCAATCCCAAAAAAACAGCTTTTCGCCAATTTGGTTTCGTCAACCATGAATCCAACAAGAAAAGATAAACTGCAATCAAAGCAAAACTATAAACATGCGACATGGCTGCTTCGCCGGTAACATACCAAAGAAAATTCGTACCGACTACGATGATAAAAACCACCACAGCAATCACATGATCGGTAAAATATTTTAGCAATAATCTTCTTAAAAAGAGCAATCCGATTAGCAGATACACCCAACTACTCATTTGAAGAAGAAACTGGTACGGAGAAGAAAGTCCGGTTGCCGGATAATCAGAAAATATGGAAAAAAAGTGAGCCAATAGAAAAAAAGGCAGGTAGAGTAGTGAAACGCCATAAGTTGGCACTATCACAAGCTCCCAGGTTGGCGATCGCTGAGGGAAAAATGTGGACCCGATAGCATTTTTATCTTTATGATAAAACTGTAAGGTAAGGTCATTATAGATAAAAATACTGGGCAGATAAGCGTAATATTGGTTTACATCACTACTAAAAACCCCCGGGTCTTTATTCCAGGGTTTTGTTTCGAAATTAATGATCATAACTGTTGTGAGTACAACAGCAATTGAAACCGCAGATATTTTGTTCCTTATCATTTTAAACTAGAACCCAGGTAATTAAGCTCATTATTTTGCATTAGCATAATCATATCCGCTCTGGTTATCCACTGAAAAACTCCAGATAAACTATGCATGAACACTAATTCACCCGCTTAAAAACATACCCCCCTTTAACGGCTCCCCAAACCTGCTGGTCGTTTTCGTCGAAACCCTGATCCCAACTATTGACCATGCCGTCGCATACTGTAACGACAGAAGTTGCATAGCTGGCACCCCGCAAACTGCTTTTGCATTCGCTTTTTTTTGTTGATCCCTGGTAACAGCCTAACTCAGTTTTGACCAGATAAACCCCACAACCCTCACGCTCTTCGAGAATAGATTCGTCAAACTGATCAAACCATTTTGGGGTCTTCCATTTCCCGATGGCATCTTCATGGTTGGTCATCTCAAAAACGGTAGTTTTGAAAGTATTTTTTCCGGTTTGCTCTACCTGGTAAATCCGCTGCCGGTAAGGTTTTTCCTGCATCTCAAAAAGTGCCTGTTCCACATAAAGCCAGTTTCCATCGCGGCCTTCCCAAATAGGGTACATGTGTAACGAAATGTTGAAATAGCTGCTGTCGGTTG
>CAYNDN010000211.1:0-8049 GCA_964395075.1 uncultured Lentimicrobiaceae bacterium
AGGCATCATCATTAAGGCTATTGAACATAAAGGATAATTTTTTCTCTGGTTTTAATACCCTAAAGCATTCCTGGAAAACAATGTGCATTAATTTATTGTAATCGTCTTTATCCTTTTTTCTGTCCTTTGATTCACTTATGATTATTTCCTTTTCAAAATCAGCATTTTCCTTCAACCAGCTATTCCAAAGCAAGCTCAATTCAAGATAAGGGATTCTGTTAGCGTGAGGCGGGTCAGTTAGTATATAGTCGATCGAATTATCAGGCAGTGATTTTAAGTATTCTTGTGACGGGCTTTTAACCAAAAGAAAATCTGTTTTATCAAGTGCTTCAAAACTTAACCCTTGTTGGTAATTCAGTCCTAATTTGCCTTGCTCCTTTTTTGCTTTATAAATTTTTTTGAATCTGTTTTCAAAACAAATCCAGGCATTGTTTTCAAAATAATCACCTGGCATCCAATAGCCTATAACCCAACTTCCTATTTCCTTTTTCTCAGAAATTTTGGTTGAACCATTTTCTTTTGTTTTGTTACGCCTCTTAATAACAAAAACCATTTTACTTGCCTGACCTATCGATGCGGTAAAACAAAACTTGAAAAAGTCTCTTATCTGAATATTTGTAATACGATCAATCTCTTGATAAATCAACGAAAGAGCAAGCAAATTCCGGGGTGTAAACAGGTCAGAAGTTGTTTTTTCTCTGTTTGCGTTAATTCTTGAATTGTGGAAGAAATTTTCTTTTGGAAAAAAGCTGTTAATATCTTCAAAGCTTACTTCTTCTGCTTTCGCAATATCTGCCTGATTGGGAACATCCGAATATCTTTTTCTGGTACCCCTGGAATACCTTACCTCGGTCAGTTCTCCATTTTCCCAAAGAAAGTTTTGCCCCAAATATTGATGCCCATTTCTTTCAATCGAATAAAGCTTCTGAATTTGATGCTTTACTTTTGCTTCAATTTTATTGAACTCAAATAATATTTGCTCGATGTCAACAGCTTGAATTATATTTTTCGTTATCAAAATGGAACTTGGATTGATATCTACGCCTATGCCTTTTCTTCCATTAAACACTGCTTCTGAAACACTTACTCCCGAACCACAGAATGGGTCTAGCACTATTTCATTGGGGGAAGTAAATTTTTTGATAAAATCAGCCATAATATTGAAAGGCTTCTTTCCCCAGTACTTATGCATCGCATAAAGCCCCTTGTAAGATTCTGCTTTATGAGAAATCTCTTTCTTTGATTGGTCCTGCTTTGTGATATTTTCAAATAATGTCGTCTGCATTTTTATTTTTTACGAAATTACAAATCTTTATTCGGGATTTGGAGAAAATTCATGCTGCTTTAGTTTTCTTTTTAGTTTTTCCTTTTGTGATACAAAAAAACTCCTTGCGCATCGCCCCCATACAAAAAAGTAAAAGAGCCACCATCAGGTAGCTCTTAATTTGTTTTAAGGGAGCAGTTGGCGATCAACCTGACTAAAGCTTTTGGTTTGAACCGGTCTTGAAAAATGGCAGAAATCTATGAGCAGGCGTTTGCATTAATTTCAAATATTATTTTTGCTAACAAAATCTAAATATGAAAACACTTTATATTCATGGCCTCGACAGCCATCCGCTACCTGAAAAACTTGAAATCCTCACTCAACATGGACTGGATGTGGTAGCACTGCATATCGATTATCGCACTGAAACCAGTGTTTATAAAACCCTTAAAAGATACGCCATCGACGAAAATGTTGAATTCATTGTTGGAAGTTCGCTGGGTGGATATTTAGCCTACTGGCTTGGCGAAGACCTGGGTTTGCCGGTGTTGCTTTTTAACCCGGCTATGAATTATGTGGAACTTGATGAATACATGCCTGATATTACCAACCGGCTGTGCCCGGCCAGGTTTGTGGTGATTGGTGCTTTTGACGAAACAATTGATCCCGAAGAAAACATTGA
The DNA here is from genome assembly GCA_964395075.1 of uncultured Lentimicrobiaceae bacterium. GTDB lineage: Bacteria > Bacteroidota > Bacteroidia > Bacteroidales > 4484-276 > SABY01. The sequence continues at coordinate 1,947 of CAYNDN010000211.1, forward strand.
CTGGTTCAGAAATATTGATGACGGTGAATGTTACCAAAGGGTTGTGGTGTGCGACTGGCTGGAGCATCAGATCGATTTCATAACTTTTGAAGAAATGACGACATGGGCGCTGAAAAGTTATAAGCTGTTTTTTAAAAATCAGTAGAACTATTTGCTGGCAAAACCCAGCGAAGCAATACTCAGCTTTATATCTTCCACACTATTAAGCAACTCTGCACAGGATTCCATGGTTGAGCCGGTGGTGATCACATCGTCAAGCAGCAATATGTGTTTACCTTCAATTTTTTCTGGATTTTTTAGCTGAAACTTCCCGCTCACATTTTCAACCCGCTCTATTCTTGATTTTTTGGTTTGTGTTTCGGTGGCGTAAAGACGAATAAGCACTTCTGTTTCAACCTTTGCGTTAAGGTTGCCGGCCATAGCATGGGCAATGATCTCACTTTGATTGAAACCCCGGATTTTCATTTTCGACCAATGGAGCGGGATTGGAATAATTATTTCCACGGTGCTGAAAAGTGGCGATTTTGCCAGGTCGGCAGCATACATTCGCCCCAGAATCCGTCCCACCTCCAGCTTGTTATGGTATTTAAAATTATGGATAATATGCTGCACACGCCCGGCTTTGGTATAATACAGAAATGATGTTGCAGAAGTTACTTTAACTTTTCCATGAAAATTTTCCATCACCGGATTATCCCTGAAATTGTGGAAATTGGTTTTGGGCAAATTTGTGAGGCAGCGCGTACAAATCGTATTTTCATTTTTGAAAAGCACGTTGCCACACCCTTCGCAAACCCTGGGAAAAAACAAACCGATAAAATCCCTAAATGTGATCATGCTATCAAAAATACAGAAATCCGGTGAATGGTGAATAAATCAGACTTGAGATAGCTGGACTCCCAGGGTTTTGATATTCGTAAAAAAGTCAGGATAAGATTTCGAGACACATTCAGCATTTAGGATCGTGACCGGGCCGGTGGCGATCAAGCCTGCAACAGCCCCGGCCATGGCAATACGGTGATCGTGATGTGAAAAAACCTCACCGCCGGAAATATTGCCACCATGAACATGCATCACATCAGCATCCAATTCAATTTTCACTCCGAGTTTCCCCAACTCATTTTGCAAAACAACGCCCCGGCTACTTTCCTTTTGGTCCAGCCTGTCAACACCTGATATCCTGCATATTCCATCAGATACAGCAGCCAATACAGCCAATGGAGGAAACAGGTCAGGGCAATGGGTAGCATCAAAATCAAAGGATTTAATCTGTGATTTTTTCACTGCTAATGCGTCACCTTCAATTTCAAACACTACTCCTGAAATTTTTAACGCGTCCATAATTTTCCGGTCGGCCTGCCGGGAATTGCTATCCAGCCCGTTTACGGTTACATCACCGGCAAGGGCACCTGCTACCAGTGGAAAAGCCGCTCCACTCCAATCGCCTTCAATTTCAGTTTGAATCGGCTGATATTTTTGATTTCCCGTGACGGTGAAAAGTGAATAATCCTGATGATTAATTTCAATTCCAAAGTCCTGCAAAACCTCCAGGGTCATATCGATGTAAGGAATGCTTTTGAGATTGTGGACAATAAGTTCCGTGTCATTTATAAAGATGGGCAGGGCCATCAGCAAACCCGAAACAAACTGCGACCCTCCCGAACCGTCCACCTCAAGTGTTTTAAAATTTGCCGGGCCCTGAATTATAAATGGTAATTTACCACTGTTTGAGCGGTATCTTACGCCCATTTTTTTTAGTGATTCTTCGATGTTTCCGAGATGCCGCTTGCGTAAAGTTCCCCCTCCCGTTATTTCAATTTCTTTGTTACCCAACGCCGCGAAAGCAATCATCAGCCGCGCTGCAAGCCCTGATTCCCCGCAATTTATTCTGGGGATATTGAAATCCACACCACCGTAAATATTCCAGTAGCCATCCACAACTTCAACTTTTGCACCCATCGCTTCAGCAATGCCTTTCATGGCCAGGGCATCATCACATCCGGATGGATGGCTAATCCGGGAATTTCCATTAGCCAGCATTGCTGCAGCAATCAATCGTATTGCCTGGCTTTTGGATGATGGAGCACGCAATAAACCGGAAACTGCGGATGGGAAAACTTTAATATTCATCTCAAAAACTGATTTTTTGAACTTCTTCAATACTAACTTGCTCAACAACTGCACGGCCAATGTTGTTGAGCAATACAAAATGAATATTCTCCTGTTCGCGCTTTTTATCTCTGAGCAAAGCATTTAGTATTTCGAATCTGTTAAAGTTACCCTTAATTGGCAACAGTAGCTTGTCGAGTACATTTTGTATGCGTTCAAAATCATATTCCTTAAGGTATCCACGGTTGAGTGAGAATCTGGCGGCTATCACCGAACCCAGACTCACAGCTTTTCCATGGCTTATCCCGGTAACCTTTTCGATGGCATGCCCAAAAGTATGTCCGAAATTCAATTTCCGGCGTTCACCCTTTTCCTGCTCATCGCGATTTACGATGTCAGACTTTATTTCAACAGATCTTTTAATCAGGTGATTGATAACCTGGCTGTTGAGGTTCAGCATCTCATGGATGTGGTTTTCGATATAAATAAACAATTCTTCATCAGCTATCAATGCATGTTTAACGGTTTCGGCAAAACCGTTTGAACGCTCTTCTGCAGGCAGGGATTTTAAAACTTCCGGGTCGCTCAGGATAAAATCGGGTTGATTAAAAGTGCCAATCATGTTTTTATAACCCTCGAAATTTACCCCGTTTTTACCGCCGATGCTGGCGTCAACCTGAGCCAACAGGGTTGTTGGGGCAAAACCAAACCGGATGCCTCGCATGTAAGTTGAAGCTACAAAACCTGCGATATCACAAACGATCCCACCACCAACACCGAGAATAAATCCCGACCTGTCCACGCCAAAATCAAGCAATTGCCTGAAAATTTCTTTTGCGGAATCTATGGTTTTGTTTTTTTCGCCCTCGCCGGTAATTATTGTTCGGTAATCATTCCAGTAATGCCCGTAAAGATCGTTTACCGTTTGATCGGTGATGATCACGGCATGTGATGGAATAAGATCGCTAAACCAGGAAATTGACTCTCCAATTAGAATCCTGGATTCTTTACCTGAGGTATGAATGATGCATGTTGCCATATTTTTTTTATGAAAAAGCAGCACCAAAAATAGTCTTTTGATGGTATTAAAAAAGGTGCGCCCGGCTGAACACACCTTTTTTAGCTTTATTTATCAGGTAATATCTGTGTGTTTAAGATTTACTGAATCAGGAATTACTTTTCTACAACGGATCCTTTCACCTGTAGCACCGTTCGATCTTCGCTTTCGTTGGTAACAATGGTAATAGTTTTTAAAAAATCACCCAAATCTGTTCCATGGTAGGTAATGGTAACTTTTGAGGATTGCCCGGGCATGATAGGAGCCTCGTTATAATCAAGGGCTGCACATCCGCAAGATGATTGCCCGTAAACGATGAAGAGTGGCTGATTGCCTTTATTGGTCAGGGTAAATTCCGACTTTTCCTTGGTCTTAAAAGCAATTTCCCCAAAGTTGATGATGGTTTTATCCCAACTGGCTTTCGGCCCGTTTACCTTGGTTTCGGTTTTAGCCTCCTGCTTCTCCTGTATATCAGCGTCCTGTGAAAAAGCATTGTTGAAGGGAATCATCATTATCATCAAAATAAATATGTAAGCTTTGTTCATCTTTTTCATGAATGTTACTTTTTATGCGTGTAAATGGCTTAACAAAATTGCACCCATTTTTATTGCAGTTGTGTTAACAAAAATCAAAACTTTGTTAATGAAGTGTAAACACCGGATTTTAAGCGATTAATAAGCTATCTTTACTTTTCAGACTTGCAGTGTTTTCTTGGAAAGTATATTTTGCCACTTGCTTTAAATATTTCATTTCAAAAAATTTTCCTAAGCTGTGAACAGGAAAAAGCAATGTTTTCCGTTTTCAAATAGCATTGAATTTTGACACCAATGAACAGAAATCAAATACGTTTCATCGTAATTTTAGGATCATTCGCCATCATCGGGATTATTGTAATTCAGATTTATTGGCTGCAAAAAGCCTGGAATATCAAGGAAAAGCAATTTAATCAAACCATTTTTATCGGGCTAAAAAATGTGGCGGAAAAACTAGCCACCTACAACCAGATTGAATTACCCAACGAAAATCCGGTTAGCCAGCTTTCATCCAATTACTTTGTAGTGAACGCCAATAGCATTATCGACGTAAATGTGCTGGATTATTACCTGCATACGGAATTTGATATACTCAACATTGATGCGGATTATGAATATGCTATTTATGATTGCCACGACGATAAAATGGTTTATGGCAATTACGTTTCGGCGGGAAGAAAGGCCAAAAACCTTGAGATGACTACCAACCTTCCCAAATACAGCGATTACATTTATTATTTTGGGGTTAATTTTCCTTCAAAAACAAACTCCCTTACCGGGGATATGGGATTGTGGATCATTTTTTCGGCTATCCTTGCGGTTTCACTGATCTTTTTTGCCTATGCTATTTTTATCATTCTGAGGCAAAAACGGCTCTCGGAACTTCAGAAAGATTTCATCAACAATATGACCCACGAGTTTAAAACACCCATTTCGAGCATCAATATTTCGGCAGATGTAATTTCGAATCCGGCCATTGTTAAAGACCCGGACCGGCTGCAAAACTATGGAGCCATCATTAAGCAGGAAAATGAGCGGCTCAACAATCAGGTTGAAAAAGTACTCCAGATTGCCAGAATAGAAAAATCAGGATTTGAGTTGAAAAAGGAACCGGTTAGGCTGAATGAAGTGATTCTGGAAGTTGCCGGGCATTGCAAATCAAACAATGGCGGGGAGGTTAAATTTGAAACCCGGCTTGATGACGGTATTGGTGAAATTGTGGCGGATAAATTGCACCTCACCAACATTATCCACAACCTCACCGACAATGCCATTAAATATGCCGAACAAATACCTGAAATTCAGATAATAACACAATTGAAAGAAAACAAAATACTTTTTAAGGTAAGAGATAATGGCCCGGGAATCAGCAAAGAACATCAGAAGCGTGTTTTTCAAAAATTCTTCAGGATACCCACCGGCAATGTGCATAACGTAAAAGGCTTTGGGCTTGGTTTGTATTATGTAAAAAATATATGCCAGTCGCACCGGTGGAAAATTTCATTGGAAAGTGAAATCAATAAAGGTTCTACATTTGTGATTGAAATACCGGAAAAATGAACGAGAAGATAAAAATACTTTACGTTGAAGATGATGTTACACTGTCGTTCGTTACGCGCGACAACCTTCAGTTGTATGGCTACGAAATTGATTATGGTGAAGACGGTGTGGAGGGCTTAAAACTTTTTAAAGAAAATCATTACGACCTGTGCATTTTTGATGTGATGCTGCCGCGGATGGACGGCTATGAACTGGCTTTGAAGATCAGGAAAATAAATCAGGACATCCCCATAATTTTTCTCACGGCCAAGTCGCGTAGCGAAGATAAAATCCACGGTTTGCGCATTGGAGCAGATGACTACATCACCAAGCCCTTCAGCATTGAAGAACTGGTTTTAAAAATTGAGGTATTTCTGCGCCGGAGCGGGCTGCGTAAAAAAACCGAAGAGCTTTCAGGTGAATGCAAGCTTGGCCATTTCTTATTCGACATCGGCAATCACATTTTACATGGCCCTGAAAAAAAGAAACAACTCACCCATCGTGAAGCCGAGCTACTGGCCGCTTTTTGCCGCAACCCCGACACCATAATTAAGCGAGACGACCTGCTGGTGAAAATCTGGGGCGACGACCATTATTTTGCCAGCAGGAGTTTGGATGTGTTCATCTCCCGGTTACGGAAATACCTGAAAAGCGACCCAACCATAAAAATTGAAAACATCCACAACGTAGGCTATCGCCTGATTACCAAAGTTGAATCCCAATAAACAGTTTATGATCAGGCGATTAAAAACCAGGGAGGTGAAGATTGGAAATGTGGGGATTGGCGGCACAAATCCTGTCCGAATCCAGTCGATGTCAAATACCAACACCATGAACACTGCGGCAACCGTTGAGCAGTCCATCA
>CAYNDN010000211.1:8059-8282 GCA_964395075.1 uncultured Lentimicrobiaceae bacterium
ATGTTTGAGGCAGGTTGCGAACTGGTGAGGATTACTGCACCGGGCATGAAGGAAGCCAAAAATCTTGCGGTAATAAAAAGTGAGTTGGTTAAACGGGGTTACAATTTCCCCATAATTGCAGATATCCACTTCAGCCCAAAAGCTGCCAAAATAGCCGCATCCATAGTGGAAAAAGTGAGGATCAATCCCGGAAATTATACGGACCGGAATCGTGGCAAAATAA
>CAYNDN010000212.1:0-8250 GCA_964395075.1 uncultured Lentimicrobiaceae bacterium
AGGCCGTGGGGTTTATTCACAGCAATCAAAAATTCGTCCCGGTGTATGATTTCCAATTTTTTCAATACCGGCAAAGATAAGTGATTGATCATAACATAAACCTACCACAAAATGAAAAGGCGAATCCTCGCGGACCCGCCCATTTCATCTCATTAAAATTCCCCTCCTTTAAAACATAACTCACTAACAATGCCTAACGTAATGTTTATTTGAAGGATTTCTTTCACAATAGCAGAGATTTTCTTGTTATCGGCTTTGCCGGCCAGTTTTTTGGAGGCCATACCCATTACTTTGCCCATGTCTTTCATGGTGGTGGCACCAACTTCCTCCACGATCTTTTTAACCTCAGCTTTTAACTCCTCCTCGCTCATTTGTTTTGGCAAAAATGCTTCTATGATTTCTGCCTGGAAAATTTCTTCATCGGCCAGGTCCTGCCGGTTTTGTTTACTGTAAATTTCAGCCGATTCTTTGCGTTGCTTTACCAGCTTTTGCAAAAGTTGCATCTCCACATTTTCCGGAATTTCGCCGGAGCTTTTATCTTTTCCGGTCTGGATAAGAAGTAGTCCCGACTTGATTGCTCTGAGGGCTTCCAGTTTGCGTTTGTCTTTGGCCAGCATGGCCTGTTTGATCTCGTTGTTTATTTTTTCTGCTAAACTCATTGGTGTTGAAGTTATTTGTTAATCGTTATTCGTTAATTGTCATTCGTAATAATTGTCTGGCATTTTGAGTCATTGATAGTCATCCCGAATCGGTGTACTCTAATCTTTGCCTTGCGCTATGCGCTAAGCTCTCTGCGCTTTGCGCTACGCCCTAAGCGCTACGCCCTAAGCGCTACGCCATAAGTGCTACGCCCTCTGCCATTTGAACTCCACATTCCCCAAAAACTCTAATTTCTCGATGAACTACATTTTCTCGTTCCACAAAAAATATCTAAAATCGTCAATCTCACATCTCAAATCTGATATCACTGAGAGCCCGAGGGTCCCCGGGTTAAGTTCAGTCGGGTTTATTGTGTATGAAGGGGATGTCCTTCGATTCAATCTCAGGATCGTGGTTTTCATCTTCGCCAAGTGTGTATCTGGCAACATTAGATTCTGACGAAGCCTTCACCGGTTGTAGCTCAATTTTTTTCCTTACATAAGCAGGAACTTTTTCCAGGTCTTCGATGTCCTGGTTTGATTTATTGCCCATGAAGCTCAACTCTTTGAGGCGTTTAATGCGATCATCCGTTTTCTTTTCCATGAGATTGGCGTCCCTGGATGATTTGTTCTCGTGGCCTCCCACCGTATGGCGAATGCGTAAACTATTGTTTCTTTTGTTATTGATAGCTACGACTTCACGTTCGCTTTTGATGAGGTCATCATCAGCAGGTTTCGGAGGTGGAGATTTTGGCTGGTCAAAAAGTGAAGGTGATTGAAAATCGTTGTTGTGCTCAGTTTTACTGTCGGCATTTTGATCCGCAAGTCTGTCTTTCTTTATCAGCCTTATTTCATTCAGCACCTGATCCTCAGAGTGTGGTTCTTCAGGTTTTTCCTCTGCAGTTGGTTCTTTTGGTGCGTTTGCCAGCGGCGATTCATTAAGTGTGTGAACAATCTTTTTCTTTTCGCGGTTCATCGTGGTTTCTTCAATCTCTTCGGGGGTTGCAAAACCAGTGGCTATCAACGTAATGCTGATCTTATCTCCCAATGCCTCATCAAAACCATTTCCCCAGATCACCTCTGCTGTTGTGCCTGCTTCCTCCTGTATATAATCTGTAATTTCGGTGACCTCGTCAAAGGTGATCTCTTCTTTGCCGGACGAAATGTAGAGGAGAATATCGCTGGCCCCGGTTATTTTGTTGTCGTTAAGCAACGGTGATGCCAGAGCTTCGCGAACGGCAATTTTTGCCCGGTCTTCCCCTTCAGCAACCGCAGATCCCATGATGGCTGTGCCGCTGTTTTTCATCACAGTTTTCACATCCTCAAAATCCACATTGATATACCCTGTAACGGTTATGATCTCGGCAATACCTTTGGATGCAATGGTGAGGATATCATCGGCTTTGCCAAAAGCTTCAGACAACTTGAGGTTGCCATGGATTTCGCGAAGCTTCTCATTGCTAATGATCAGCAGGGTATCTACTTGTTTTTTAAGTTCTTCGATACCTTTTTCGGCCTGGAGTCGCCTTTTCCTGCCTTCGAATGAAAACGGCAGCGTGACGATTGCAACGGTTAGGATGTCCATTTCGCGGGCCATTTGGGCTATTATTGGTGTGGCACCTGTGCCCGTTCCACCACCCATCCCGGCAGTTATAAACAGCATTTTGGTGTTGCTTTCGAGGTAGTCTTTGATGTCCTCAATGTTTTCTTCGGCCGACTTTCGGCCTACCTCCGGCACGGCCCCGGCACCAAGACCTTTGCTTCCAAGCTGGATTTTATTGGGTACATCACTTTGGTCCATGGCTTGGGCATCGGTGTTGCAGATGATAAAATCCACACCTTTGATTCCCTGCTTGTACATGTGGTTGACTGCGTTGCTTCCGCCGCCTCCAACTCCTAAAACTTTGATGATTGATGCGCGTTGTTTGGGGGCATCAAATGCTAACATGTCAGTCATAGTTTTACTCCTTATCTTTAATTATGCTACAATTATTTACTTCAAATTTTAAGGTTTCTATTCGGGGTCATCCTCAAAAAAATCCTGGATTTTTTTCAGGAAGCTGCCCTGGCGTTTGGTTTTTGCTGCCTGCTTCTTTTTCTTTTTTCCTTCCTGCTCACCACCACTTCCGGTGTCATGATGTTGATTTTTCTCAAAGCGTTCAAGACCCTCAATCACCAGCCCGATACCTGTTGCAAACATGGGGCTTGCCATCTCTTCAGGAGTATTTTTGTCGAGATGTTCGTTGGGATAACCAATTCGTGTGTCCATCCCTGTCATGAATTCTGTGAGTTGGGCAATGTGCCTGAGCAATGCACCGCCACCTGTGAGTACGATACCTGCTATGAGTTTTTTCTCGAATCCTGAATTTTTTATCTCATAATAAATATGCTCGATGATCTCTTCCATGCGGGCCTGGATGATGCTTGCCAGGTTTTTCAGGCTGATCTCCTTTGGCGGCCTGCCGCGTAATCCGGGAATGGCAACAATCTCTTCATCCTTGTTTTCGTTGGCCAGTGCCGAACCGAATTTCACTTTCAGCTCCTCGGCATGTTTGCGAATAATGCTGCATCCCTCTTTCACATCTTCGGTGAGGATGTCGCCACCAAGTGGGATTACAGCCGTATGCCTGATGATGCCATCCTGGAAAATGGCCAGGTCGGTGGTACCACCACCAATGTCAACCAGTACAACACCGGCTTCTTTTTCTTCTTCGCTCAACACAGCGTTGGAAGAGGCGATGGGCTCCAGGATCAAATCGACTACTTCAAGACCGGCTTTTTTCACACACTTATAAATATTTTTTGCTGCCGTGGTCTGGCCAACAATGATGTGAAAGTTTGCTTCGAGCGAGTTTCCCAGCATCCCGATCGGATAGCGTATGCCCTGCTCGTTGTCGATGATATAATCCTGGGGTATTACGTCGATGATTTCGTCGCCCGGGCTCATGTTGAGGTTGTACATGCTGTTGAGCAGGCTGTCGATGTCTTTCTGGCTGATCTCGTCCTCATTGTTTTCCCTGATCAGGCTTCCGCGATGCTGCAGGCTTTTAATGTGCTGTCCGGCTATGCCTACGTTTACAAACTTTATTTCAACATCTGATTTTTGTTCGGCTTCTTCCACGGCCTTTCGGATAGACTGAACCGTGTTTTCGATGTTTGAAACCACGCCGCGTTTTACGCCAATGGATTCGGTTTTGCCGTACCCCAGAATTTCAACCTTGCTATGATCGGCCCTGCGGCCAACTATAGCGGCGATTTTTGTTGTTCCAATGTCGAGACCTACAATTATATTTGAAGATTCCATAAGCTTTATTTTTTGCAAACTACCTGGTTGGTGTATTTTAGATTTACTACCTGATAACCATCGCGAACAGCAGGCTTGCCAGCCTGATAAAATGCCATCAGGTTGCTTAATTTTTTTGAAAGATATATCACATCACCCAATATAATGATATGATCACCATCCGCAGGAACGAGTTCCACGTTTCCGTTTTTGTTGAAATAGATTTGTTCGATATTTTTATTCAAATGTGGATGGGTGGCGATGGCAGTAGCTAAATAATGTGCTGATGCCATTGGGTTTTGGGCCGCATCAATTTCATTTTCGTAAGAAAAAATGCTGTCTTTCACCGATTTATAATTTACCCCGAGGTTACCGGAGGCAACCAATACATAAGGGGTGTAACTTTTGCTCATCGGCAATATTGCACCACTGCCTGCGAGATAAAAATTATCGTGGTCATTGTTAATGATACGAACCAGCGGAATTTCGCGTTCCAGTTCGATTTCAATAATTCCGGATACCGATTCAAAAACAGCCGCATTCCTGATATAAGGATTTGCCCTTAACATGGCGGCAATTGCACTGGTGTTGATGCTGTCGAGCTTACATCCGGTTAATGTATCGAAGCTTTTGGTGATCAGTTCTTCGATGTCCTTTACATCGATAAAGCTTTTCCGGGCCTGATCGGTAAAACTGATGTTTACCGATTTGCAGGTTACTTGCTTTTGATCGGTCACAGCAAAACTCAGCAGGAAGATAATTCCTGTGAAGATGATGAGCCAAATTGTTATTTGAGATATTTTTTTCATGTTATGTCCTCCGTTTTAAACCTGTTTTTTAACATTTCTCTGATTGGTGCTACCAACCTGTCGATGTCGCCTGCGCCAATTGTCAGGAGTATTTCAGGGTTTTTGTTGCTTAGGAAATCCAATAGTTCTTCCTTTGGCAGAATAATTTTGTTGTTGTTACTGATCTTTTCAAAAATTATCTTCGAGGTTACGTTTGCGATTGGTTTTTCGCGGGCCGGATAAATATCCAGCAGGACGATTTCATCAAGTTGCGAGAGGCTTTCAGCAAATCCATCAGCAAAATCTCTGGTTCGGGAATAAAGGTGCGGCTGGAAAATACCTGTTAACTTTTTTTTCGGATAGAGTGCCCGAACGGATTTTATCAGGGCATTGATCTCTTCCGGATGATGGGCATAGTCGTCAATGTAAATTGTTTCCTCTGAAATAAATTGCCTGTCTATGCGGCGGTGAACGCCCTCAAATGTTTTTAACCCATCCCGGATTTCAATTTCTGCTGCTCCTGCCTGCATAGCCATAAACGATGCAGCTATGGCGTTTTCGATATTCACCAGCCCGAGTGCTTTCATCTCCACTTTATCTATCCTGCCTTCAGGAAAAATGAGGTCGAATTGCATGTTATTTCCTGTGGTCAGGATATTATCAGCGTAAATATCAGCACTTTTTTCATTTAGTGCGTAGCTGAAAATATTTTTAACTTTTAGATTGTCAGTTGTCAGGCCGGTGTTGTGCTTCAACAATAAAACGCCATCTTGATCTATGTTTCCTGCGAAAGACTCAAAAGAATGTACCAATGTTTCCCGGTTGCCATAAATATCCAGATGATCAGCATCTGTAGAGGTTATGGTTACAAAGTTCGGGTGCAACTTCAAAAATGATTTATCAAACTCATCGGCTTCCGTTACCAGAACTGCCGATTCAGCATCATAGATGAAATTGGTCATATAGTTTTTCGGAATGCCTCCGAGGATTGCAGTGCACCCGACCCCTGACTTTTTCAGGATGTGTGCGATCATGCACGAAACACTCGTTTTGCCATGTGTTCCGGCCACTGCAATGGTTTTGATATTCCTGGATATTTCACCAAGCACCTCAGCACGTTTCATCATTGCGAAACGATTTCGAGTGAACCAGATCATGAAACCATTATCCTGCTTTATGGCCGGTGTAAAGATCACCAGTGTTTTTTGCGGATCCCCGAATTTTTCATCGTCAAAAACCGGTTGATCTTCAAAGGTGATATGGATGCCCTCGTTTCGGAGCTGTGAAGTAATCATGGATGGTGTGCGGTCGTAGCCGGCCACTAATTTCCCATGCTTTGCGAAATACCTCGCCAGTGCCGACATGCCAATGCCACCAATGCCAATCATGAATATGTGTGAATATTTATTCATCCACTTTTACAGGTTTTATCATTTCAAGAATTTCTTCAGCAATCCGGTCGGCTGAGTGCTTCACAGCCATTTTCTGTATGTTTTTGGAAAGTGTCTCTCGTAAGTCTTCATTTTTTATCAGTTCAATGGCTGTTTTGCCGAGCTTTTCATTGGCCTCACTGTTTTTCAGGTGAATGGCAGCGTTTTCTTTAACGAGTGCTTCGGCGTTGTGTGTCTGATGATCTTCTGCCGCGGTTGGCAGGGGCACAAAAATGCAGGGTTTGCCCACAGCACTCAGTTCAGAAATGGCAATTGCGCCGGCGCGTGAAATCACCAAATCAGCAGCTGCATAGGCCAGATCCATGCGTGTGATAAACGCCTTTACTATTACGAGCTTTTTGTTTTTGCCGTTGAGTTTTGCTAAAATCGATTTCTGTGCCTGCTTAACATATAATTTGCCGGTTTGCCAGATCATCTGGATGTTGTTCATGGCGAAAAGCTCCAGGCTTTTATCAATCGCTTCGTTCACTGAGCGGGCGCCCTGGCTGCCACCCACGATCAGGATGGTTTGTTTGTTTTTATCGAGCTCAAAATATTCAAAAGCATATTCGCGCTTCCCTTCAATTTCGATCACCTGCTGACGTACCGGGTTGCCGGTGATAATGAGTTTCTCTTTCGGGAAATATTTTTCCATGCCGGTGTAGGCCACGCAGATTTTCCTGGCCTCTCTGGCCAACAACTTATTGGTGATGCCCGGGAATGAGTTCTGCTCCTGCAATAAGGCCGGAATTTTTCTTCTTACTGCCATTTTTACTGTTGGGCCGCTTGCATAGCCACCAACACCAACCACAGCAGCCGGTTGAAATTTGCGGACGATGTGGCCGGCCTTTATCAGGCTAAAAATCAACTTAAATGGAAAAAGCAGGTTTTTAATGCTGATGCTCCGCTGAAAACCACTGATCCACAACCCGGTGATGGGGAAGCCGGCCATGGGCACCTTCTCCATCTCCATACGGCCTTTGGCACCAACAAACAAAATATCGATGGTGTTATCGATGCGTTTTAGGGCTTCGGCTATGGCGATGGCCGGGAAAACATGGCCGCCCGTTCCGCCACCGGAGATCAGTATTTTCAGGTTATGCTGTGGCATAGGTTAAATTTTCATTTTTTACAGGTTGGTTTATTTCTATTGACCGGCTTACACTGAGAATAGCACCGAGGCCTGCACAGGAGAACCAGAATGATGTTCCACCCATGGAAATGAACGGTAACGTTTGTCCGGTTACCGGCAACAGATTTACCGCAACACCCATGTTGATCATGGCCTGGAATACCATCATGAAACTGATGCCAAGAACAAGGAAGCTGCCGAATTTCTTTTCGCACAACCGGGCTATTTTAATTGACCGGAACAATAGCATGATGAAGATGAAAACAACGAATCCACCTCCAATCAAACCATATTCCTCAATTATAATAGCATATACAAAATCAGAGTAGGAGTGGGGCAGAAAGTTTCGCTGGATGCTGTTGCCCGGCATTTTGCCGATAATACCTCCTCCGGCTATGGCCATCTTCGAAATATTTACCTGGTAAGCCGGCTCGGAATCTTCGTTGAAATGCGACAACGCACGATTGTACCAGGTGGTGGCACGCGGCAACAATTCGGGCTGATATTTGGCAATGCCCAGCAGCATCCCGAATCCCAATATCCCGATCCCGACCAACATGCTGATGTGCTTGATGCTTGCCCTGCCGATGTATAAAATCCCCAGGCTGCCTATAAAAAGCAAGGCTGCTGTAGAGAAGTTGGCCGGCAGAATCAATCCGCAAATGATTAAAATGGGTACAATAACCTTGATGAAACCTTTTTTGAAATCACGAATTTCATCCTGGTTTTTGGCGAGGAAACGGGCCAGATACATCATCAATGCCAGCTTTGCCATATCTGATGTTTGAAAGGTGAGCATCCCCAGTCCGGGAATGTTGATGATAAGAAAGCGTCTTGCCCCGTTGATAACCGGGCCGAAGAACAGGGTAAAGATCAGCAGCGCGATGGAAACATAAAAAAGAAACTGCGCCGACCTTGAGAAATAGATGTAGTTGATGCGGTGGATTGAAAACATGATGAACAATCCCAGCATCACGAT
>CAYNDN010000213.1:0-3880 GCA_964395075.1 uncultured Lentimicrobiaceae bacterium
AAGCGGACATGGGCCAAAAGCTTTAGTTTCCTGTCAAGTTTTTCTTACGGAAATCTGTATCAATTTAGCACAAGCGAAACAGCCGGCGGGCTCCCAACAGAATTCCTATCGGTTGGAACGCGAACCAATTTTACTCTTGGCGTTTCATTGCGTATGCCGCTTTTCGACATTCTTAACAGGAAAAATTCAATTAATCAGGGTAAACGTGAAATCGAATCCCATATAATTTTAAAAGAACAAATGACCAGAGAACTCAAGCAGGCAGTGATTTTTTCATACCAGGCTTTGCTATTACATCAGGACTTGCTTAAAGTTAAAAATGAAGCACAAATCACCTCTTCCATTCAGGTTAAAATGGCAGAAAAAGAATTTTTAAATGGAAAAATCTCCATCTCAGACCTGGCAAGGGTTTCACAAACACATGCAGTAAATCTCTACAGCTATAAGCAGGACAGGATGCTATTTTTTAAACAATATTTGTTGCTGGAAGAACTGGTTGGAATGAAATTTAACTTGCTAAACGAAATCTATTAAGCCATGACAATTATCCAACTCATTGGTATATTAAAAAGGCACTTACTATTACTAGGGGTAATTCCGATCGTTTTAGCTGTTTTGGTTGCTTACTTAACAAAAGATGAAACCCTGAAATATGAATCTGAAACGGTTATATACACGGGTATCGGATCGGCTCAAACCCTGGAACAAAAAGACCGTTTCGACCTTTTTGGTTCAAAAATGGCGTTTGATAACCTGCTAAATGTAATCAAATCAAGAGAAACCCGCAGCGAAACTGCTGTTCGGTTGTTTGCCAAATGCTTGTCACTCGATCAATATGAAGAAAGGATTATTTCAAAAGCATCTTTTATTGATCTACGACAAAAAACACCACAGTTTATTAAGGACATGGTTATTAAACCTGTTTTTACTGATGACTCATTGGCCAAAACCCAGGCGTATGAACAAACTGTTTCGGTATTTATGAACTATCTAAAATCATCGGACACCAATTATATTTATAATCTACTGAACTATAATCATAAATATTTTAGCATTAAAGCAATAGCCGGCGTAAAGGTACAGCGGGTTCAAAACAGTGATTTGATTTCCATGAAATTTCAGTCAGAAGACCCTGGAATTGTAATGCAAACCCTCCTGATCCTCACCCATGTATTTATCCAAAATTATCGGTCGTTAAAGGAAAATCAAAGCGATGCTGTGGTTGCATACTTTAGCAGGCAAGTAAACGCTGCCCAAAACAAACTCAATGAAGCAGAGGATAAACTGCTGAATTTTAACAAGGGAAATAAAATCATAAATTATTATGAGCAGAGTAGGTTCATTGCCTTAAAAAAAGAGGATATCGAGGAATCCATACAAATTGAAAAGATGAAACTTGCAGGAGCTGAACAAGCCTTGCAACGGCTTGAAAATCAACTGGAGGTTCAGGATCAGATTCAAGGTGTAACCGATGATATTTTGCAAAAAAGAGACCGGCTGATCAGTATAACGGAAAAGCTCACTATTAATGAAATCTATAACGAACCCGATACAAATAGCAAAAATGAAATTACCAGATTGCGTCTTGAAGCCGACTTGCTGGAGTTTGAACTGAACAGAGATTTAAACCGACTTTATTCATTCAATAATTCAACTGACGGATTACCAGTTGACGGATTGCTGGAAGAATGGCTGTCTTTTCTGATTAAGTATGCTGAAGCTAAGGCTGGTTTAACAATTTTATATAATCGTCAGGAAGATTTCAAGAAAAACTATGATCTGTTTGCACCGCTTGGTGCTAACATAAGTCGCATTGAGCGAGAAATAGATGTGGCTGAACGAGAGTACCTTTCTTTACTTCGAAGTTTAAACGATGCTAAACTAAAACAGCAAAACGAACAGCTTGCCAGCAACATCAAGCCGTTAGACCCAGCGTTTTTCCCAATTAGCCCTATGGCATCAAAAAGAAAAATATTGGTACTAGCTGCCGGGATGTTCGGATTTATCCTTGTGTTGGGAAGTATATTATTAACTGAGTATTTTGACAATACAATTAAAAGCCTTGAACGTGGAGAAAAATTTACCGAATTGGCATCAATTGGTATTATGCCCAAGATTGTGGGACGATACAAGAAATATGATATGCCTTTCATTACAAATCGGCTGGTTGAATTGTTGATCCAGGAAATTACCTATCATACCAAATCGGAAGAAGAAAAAATGGTGATTTCCCAAAACCGGCTCATAATTCTTTTTAGTAATTTGCGTCAGGAGGGGAAAACGTTTTTAGCTAACAAGTTGGTTGATAAACTCCGGGCAATGGGAGAAAGGATTTTGTTTATTAATTATAAGTTTTCTGAGGATGTGCTTCACGAGAAGTTTGATGCTGAAAAATCCGACAAGCATAGTTTCATAAAAAAAATATCAGATCGGATAGGGAAATTAAGATCACCCGGTGCGAAGAGCAAATCCGTTACTCCATCCCCTCAGCAAACCACTGACAATGTTGAATTTATAATTGATGACACTTTCCCTGAGAAGAAGGATCTTTTTGATTTGGTTGGCAGCACCGAATTGGCGTCATTCGACAACTATAAATATATCTTCCTTGAGATACCGGCGATTTTATATCATTTCTATCCTTCTGCAATTATTGGTGAAAGCGATCTGAACATAATGGTAACCAGGTCGAACCGCGAATGGAAACAAGCTGACACAACAGCTCTGGATATGTACACTCAGTTTGCAAAGAATAAACCAATGTTGTTTTTGAATGGTACTGAAATTGAACAAATTGAAGGTGTTTTAGGAAACTTACCAAAACGTAGAAGTAAGTTAAGAAGAATGCTGAAACAACTGTTGCGATTTCAATTTTACACCAAATCTTCCATTAGCTAAAACCAAATATTGCATGATTGCCCATCTAAAATCTTTGCTTAAATCAAACGAATCCTTGTCTTTAATCGGTAATATGTCGGTGGCAGTATTTGGATTCCTTAGCTTTATGTTTTTGGCTCGCACATTCACGCAGGAGGTTTTTGGGGAGTGGGTGTTGTATTTAGTTACAGCCGGTTTGGTTGAAATGCTCAGGTTTGCCATTACCAAAGTCTCCATAATCCGGTTTCTTTCCGGAGCTAAGGGCCATGAACGAAACCAACTCATCGGTTCCAACTGGCTTATAGGATTGATTCTTACAGCACTCGTAATATTGATCATTGTAGCGGCGAGGTTTCTCTTTCCCGATCAAATCAGTGCATCTGGTTATACCTATTTTTTCACCTGGTATCCCCTATTGGCCATTGCCAATTTACCTTACAATAATGCTTTGGGTGTGTTGCAGGCCGAACAAAAGTTTACTTCAATCTTAACCATCAAAGTAACCTCAAAGGGGCTGTTTTTCCTTTTTGTAATTGTAAATTACATCATACTCAACCTGGGAGTTTTAGAGGTAATTTATGCGCATTTGATAGTTAATTTTTTAACTTCATTATTGAGCATCTTAAAAGGCTGGGATGGCATGAAACATATTTTCAAGGCAACAAAAGAAAATAATGCCAGGCTTTTCCATTTCGGAAAATTCACCATTGGAACTATGATTGGCTCGAATCTTTTAAAAAGTGCCGATACAATTCTTATCGGGCTTAGTCCATTTGGCTCTGCTGCCGTTGCGCTTTACGCAGTTCCATTAAAGCTAACTGAACTGATGGAAATCCCATTGCGGAGTTTCCTTGCCACCGCGTTTCCAAAAATGTCGAAAGCCAGCATAAATAATGAGCCCCAAAAGGTGAAGGAAGTGTTTTACACATACTCCGGAGCCATAACAATTCTGTTTATCCCAATGATAATAGTATGCATATTGTTCGCCAAATTCTTTATCCTC
>CAYNDN010000213.1:3890-8192 GCA_964395075.1 uncultured Lentimicrobiaceae bacterium
TGGTGGCGAGCAATATACCTCAACGGTACTGCCGATTATCTTATTCCAGATTTTTGCTATCTACTCATTTTTTCTACCCATCGACAGGTTTACCGGGGTTGCGCTGGACAGCATTAACAAACCCAAAAAGAATTTTTACAAGGTAATTGTTATGGTTATGCTTAATATAATTGGCGACCTAATTGCCTTGTATGTTTTTGAATCATTGATTGCTGTAGCCATTGTAACAATCATTTTTACCGTCATCGGACAAATTATTGGCTTTAGTTATCTTGCTAAAGAAATCCCTGTGAATTTCAAAGAAATCTTCAAATATGGTTTCCGGTTTTACCATGATACCTATCGGAAATTTCTAATTCCACGGAGGAAAGGATGATGAATAATCCTGTTAAGAAATTCACCGGTGCTGCCGGATTTGGAAGTCCCTATTCTGTTTTGGTACTTTTTACACTAACCTTTGTGTTTGCGGCAATGATTGCAAAGTCGGGCTTTGTGCTGGCCGTTATGCTAATACTATTGCCATTTATCATCTTCATAGTAGGCAGTATATTTCATTTTCCGAAACTCTCGGTTTACTTCGTAGTTTTTCTTGGATTTGTTGTTAACGGGATTACCAGATATATCGAAGGCCCACCCTATGGATTATCCGTTGATGGGATTTTGCTCCTCGGATATCTGGCTTTGATTTTCAGAGATTTTCGCAAACGCGTCGATTGGTCACCGGCCAACAAAGTGGTTACAAAATTGGCTTTGCTGTGGTATGGATATACTTTGTTTCAACTGATCAATCCCGAAGCTCAGAGCAGGGTAGCCTGGTTTTATGCCATGCGTGGGGTTTCATTTTATCAGCTTTTACTTGTTCCCCTGGTATTGATACTGTTGAACAATCATAAGGATTTAAACAAAATCCTTTACCTGTGGGGCATCATGTCGCTTCTGGGAACAGCAAAAGGATTTATGCAGGTAAATTTCGGAGTTGACCCGTGGGAACAGGCCTGGCTGGATGGTGGAGGGGAAAGTACACATATCCTGTTTGGAAAACTCAGGGTATTTTCATTCTACAGCGATGCTGGGCAGTTTGGAGCATCGCAGGCGCATACCGGTGTGATGGGAACAATAGTTGCCCTGCACGCCAAAACCAAAAAGGAAAAATATTTCTTCGGCTTTTTGGCATTGGCCAGTTTTTACGGGATGTTTATTTCGGGAACCCGAGGTGCAATAGCTGTTCCATTTGCAGGGTTTTTCCTGTATATCATCCTTATCAGAAATGTTAAACTTGTAACACTGGGTGTGATCATGGGTATTGCCGTTTTTGTGTTTTTTAAATATACTACCATCGGAAATAATGTGTATGCCATTAACAGAATGCGAACAGCCTTTGATTCTGATGACCCCTCGCTGCAAGTCCGGCGGTATTGGTGCGGCAGGCTATTGGGGATTGCGATTTACTCCTAATGGATTTTTGGCTAACGTTCCAACCGATAGCTGGTATGTAAATATTTGGGCTGATCAGGGGGTTGTTGGCCTAACAATGCATCTGTTTATTTTATTTACAATCCTCGGAGTAGGCTCCTACCTCGCTATGACTAAAGTTACCGACCGGGCATTGCAAGGAAAATTATTTGGCATGGCAGCCGGCATCCTGGGGATTATGGCTGCCTCTTATGGGAATGGTGTGCTCGGTCAGCTCCCAACCGGCCCCTTAATGTATGTCTCCATGGCATTCCTCCATCAATCCGGCGAACTGCAAAAAACACTGGATGAGGACATAAAACAATTGGCAGACAACACTTGATATCAATTAATATGAGAAGAAAAGAAATATTGGAACTCGTTATTAGAACAGCTTTATCAGCGGGTGATGAAATCATGAAAGTATATGAAACTGATTTTGAAGTAGACTACAAGCAGGATGAAAGCCCGCTAACCTTAGCCGATAAAGCTGCTCATAACATAATTACAGCTAAACTCCAACAAACCGGAATACCTGTACTTAGCGAAGAAGGCAATCATTTGCCCTACGCTACACGCAAAAACTGGGAACAGCTCTGGATTGTTGACCCACTTGATGGTACCAAAGAATTTATTAAGCGCAATGGTGAGTTCACTGTAAATATTGCCCTGGTAGAAAAAAATCAACCAAAAATGGGCGTAATATTTTGCCCGACACTAAAAATTTTATATTTTGCAGACAATTCAATTGGTGGGGCATTTAAAATTGTTTTCGATGAGCAGGAAAATTTGCTTGATTTATCATTGGATAACCTAATTGAAAAATCCAGGCAACTTCCGCTTAATAAAATAAATGATACATTTACTGTGGTTGCCAGCAGAAGCCACCTGACTGACGAAACAAAGGCTTATGTATCGAATATCGAAAAACAAGTTGGCCAAATACAGTTTGTATCACGCGGTAGTTCTTTAAAACTTTGTATGGTAGCCGAAGGTGCTGCGGAATTGTATCCGCGGTTTGCGCCTACCAGTGAGTGGGATACTGCCGCCGGACAGGCTATTGTTGAAAATGCCGGCGGAAAGGTGATACTGCCGGATGGCAAGGCCCCGATGAGATATAATAAAGAGCATATTTTAAATCCATGGTTCCTGGTTATCGGGAAGGATGTTGAATCAAAAATTAATATCTGATGGAAACAGAGAATCCTTTGGTTTCAATTATTTCGATCAATTACAATGCACCGGACGTAACCGCCGATATGATCAGATCGTTGGACGAAATTACCTATCCCAATATAGAAATCATCATTGTTGATAACGCCTCAACCATAGGTGACGTTGACAGGCTTGAAAAAGATTTTCCACACATAAGACTTTTTAAAAGTGATGATAACCTGGGATTTGCCGGCGGCAATAATTTGGGAATCAGAGAAGCCAAAGGTGAATTTATATTACTGCTCAATAACGACACTGAAGTAACACCCGGCTTCTTAGAACCATTAATCAAAAAGTTTCAGGCTAACCCGGATATTGGTGCTGTTTCTCCACGAATTTATTACCATCACACACCAAACATGCTGCAGTTTGCTGGTATTTCCGACATTAACAAATACACAACAAGAAGCACTGGCTGGGGATTCAGAAAAGTGGACGATGGAACTTTTAACCAGGATCGTGAGTCATTTTTTGCTCATGGTGCTGCTATGATGGTGCCCCGCAAGGTAATTGAAGAAGTTGGTTTGATGTGCGAAGAATTTTTCCTGTATTACGAAGAAATGGACTGGGGACAAAGGATCAGGAATGCAGGATACAAGATTTTTTATGTGAACGATTCGGTAATTTACCACAAGGAGTCCATCGCAACCGGCAAAGGAAGCCCACTTAAGGTATATTACATGAACAGGGCCAGAATCATTTATATGCGGCGCAACGTGAGTGGCTTCGATCTGTTTATCGCGTTTCTTTATCAAAACCTCATCGCCATCCCAAAAAATGCATTAATGTATTTGTTGAGTGGAAAATTTAAATTGTTCAGGGCATACCTGAGAGCAATCGGATGGAATATTACCAATGCTTTTAACAACAAAATTTATCATAATCCAACATTGTAAAATTTACTTCATAAATATAGGAGCTATGGAAGTTTTACGAATCATTTTTATTGTGTTGCAAATCATTCTGCTGGCTTATCTCGGGGCGAGTGCACTATACACTTTCACGCTTTCGATAGCAGGAAATTTTAAAAGAAAGATTCTTGAAAACCCTGAAGATAAAAAGAAAAGGTTTGCTGTGCTCATACCCGGTTACAAAGAAGATGCAGTAATCGTTCATGTTGCTGAAGATGCTATTACCCAAAATTATCCGCAGGATCTTTTTGATGTGGTGGTGATTGCCGATTCTTTTCAGGAGGAAACTATAAATGAACTCAAAAAGCTGCCTATTAAAGTTATTGAAGTTTCCTTTGATAAAAGTACCAAAGCAAAAGCACTCAACAAAGCCATGTCGATTCTTCCAAAGGATTATTATGATGTGGCTCTGGTGCTTGATGCAGATAACCTGATGGATAAGGAACTCCTCCAAAAGATGAACCACGCCTTTGCCCGTGGATTCAAAGTTGTGCAGGGACACCGGTGCGCAAAAAACACCAACAATACCATGGCTTTGCTGGATGCCATCAGCGAAGAGATCAATAACCACCTCTTTCGACAGGGTCATCGCGTACTGGGTTTATCATCAGGACTTATTGGTTCGGGTATGGCCTTTGAATATGACTTCTTTAAAGAATTGATGTCAGGCGTAAAGGCCATCGGAGGTTTTGACAAGGAAATTGAACTCAAACTTACCCAGGCC
>CAYNDN010000214.1:0-1203 GCA_964395075.1 uncultured Lentimicrobiaceae bacterium
AGAAGAAACTCGCCAAGCGAACTTGCTGCTCCACGTCGCCGACGCGAGCAGCCCTTCGGCGGGCGACCAGCTCCAGGTATAAGGCGGTTCCCCGAAAGTGATTTCCGGTTCCAGCATCACGGCTTCATCCTGGCAGAACCAGGCTTCGGCGGTCAGGTCGATTTCCACAGGAGTGCAAACCCGGATAATGCGCGATGTGTCCTGGCCGGTTTCGCAATAATAGTAGCCCCGGTCGTCCGCGCCAATCATTGGCAAATTATACTGGCGATCATCTTCACCATCAATCAGCACATCGTTTTTATACCATTGGTATGGCGATGACATGCTCATGGCGTCAAACTCGCACTCGGAGTTGATCTCGGTGCCGTTCAACAGGTAAATGTCCTGATCATCGGTGCCCTGCCATCTTACCTCCTCGCATTGGATGGTTCCGTTTTGCATCAGATCGCCAAAAACATTCAGGTATAATTCATACGACCACGATGGCCTGTTTTGGATGATGTTATTGTTTTCGATCAGTCCATCAATATCAAGATAGATATTTGAGTTGATGTCGTCGTTCATTATTGCGGCATCCAACACGCAATTGGAAAGCACATTACCGGCCTGTATATCAAAATCGCCAAAAAGCCACGCGCCATCTATACTCGAATTCTTTATGTATGTTTCGTTAAGGCCGGAAATGATGGCCGAAGAACCGCAGTTGATTACAATTTCCTCGAGTTCTGCATGATCCAGTTGGAGGTATCCGTTTTCAGGCAGGATCAGCTCGTGGCCATTAAAATCTACTTCGGTATTTAAAAGCAAAAGATCGGTGATAACTTCCACCGGACCGCCATTTGCCGGATTAAATAGTTGATCCACTTCAAAAACATTTCCGCCTTGCGATTGGATGTAATGCGTTTCACTGCCGCTAAACTGAATCTTTTCAGCCATGAAAATGCCATTATTCACAATCGAATCCTCAACAAAAAATACAAAATCATAGCTGTCATGATCAGAATCGATATATCCGTTGTTTTGAAGGGTGGTCTTAACCGTGATTTCAATATCGCTGTTATAATTTCCACCACGTGAAATAGTATCGCTGATGGTAACATTTTCAAAAGTGTTGCTGCCTCCCCGCATCCCAACATTATTCTGCAACGATAAATCCAGCAAATAGACATCTAACACATAACCACTATTGCTCATTTCCAGTGC
>CAYNDN010000214.1:1213-8179 GCA_964395075.1 uncultured Lentimicrobiaceae bacterium
CATTATTATTCCCGATGATCTTAACATAGCTTACAAAACCACCATCGGCATAAATGTTTGCATCCTGAAGGTAAATTTCATTGTCGTTAAACGAGATTTCACAATTGTTAAGGTGGAGATCATCAGCCACCACCACTTGGCCATCGGGTTTGGCATACCCGATTCCGGTTTCCCGGATGATGCCCGCAGCACCCGAAATTTCCTGCACGCCCGGCCCGGTGAACGTGAGGTTGTTGAACCGGGCATCATTGCTGTTGTAGAAATTACCTACCAGGTGCAGATCGATAAAATAGCTGTTGTAGGAAGTTATAATTCCGTTGTTGATGAAATCCCCTGAGGTGGTAAGCAGAATGCTTCCGGAAGTATTTCTGTTGCGAAGGGTGTCGTCCACAGTCACATTTTCAAAATGGTTTTCATCCTGAAAAATATGGCAATCGCCCTTAAGGTGGGTTTCTGAAATGTGCATCCTGAAAATATATGCATCCTGGCTTTGGTGAATATAATTTTGTTGCGAAACCAGGAATCCTTCCTGAATTACTCCATCGATCATAAACAAATTCACGTTGTTCAGTTGCAGGGTGTTTTCATTCAGGTACGTGTCACAATCGATCAAAGTAACATCAGTATCAAAAATGATATTGCTGGCCGGGTCGGTGTCTTCTAAAACGTCAATATCCAGTTCGGTTCCTTTTTGGGTTGAGCTGAGGTGCTGATCCTCAGTTCCGGTAAACCGCAGCCGTTCCACATCAAAAAAACCATTGCTTTCAAAATTGCCGGTCAGATCGATTCGAATGCCGTAAGAAGTGCTGGCTAATCCGCGAAATATTCTGCCGTTATTAATCAGGTTGCCATTTACTGTAATATCAGCGTGCGAATTGGTTTGCCGCTTTTGCAGCGTATCATCCACTACTGTTGTGCCAATAAATTGGTTGGCGTCGTCAAACACCTGGCACACGCCCTTTAAGTGCGCATTTTCAATTTGCATATTATTTAAATAAGCTACATCGGTTTGCATCAAATAATTCCCGTTTGAGATCAAATGGCCATTTTCAAGGATGCCTCCGGCTGTGGTAATATTTGCCGACTGGCATACGAGGTTAGCTCCGGAAAGGTCGATACTGGTATTTGTAAAGATGACATCCGTTAGCAAAACTATGTCGCTTGTTTCATCGGTGTCATTCACATCATCTGCAATAATTTCGCACCCTTTCAGCGAGGAACTGATCTGCTGGCTTTCGGATCCGGTAAAATTCAATGTCTCTACTTCAAAAAAACCATTGTTTTCAAGGTTGCCTGTGAGGCCGATTACCAAGCCATAAGATGTGCTGACTGATCCGCGACATACCCAGCCGTTATTGGTAAGATTTCCATCAACGGTAATTTGCTGATGGCTGTTTGCATCTCTTTTCAGGAGCGAATCCACTACGTTGACAGTTCCTGAGAAAATCACTCCTGAGTGAACCTTAAATTCACCGCCAAGCTGGGAATCGATGATGGTGCCGGCCTGGATGTTCGCGTTCTTTCTCAGGCTGAGCAGATGATTGTTGGCTGCGATGGTGCATAGGTTCGGGATAATTGTACCGTTGTGAATTTCAAAATCGCTTTGCAGTATGAGTTTTGCTGTTGGGTCGAGATTTTCTAAGTACTCGCAATCGATAAAGGTTCCGGGGGCAAAGCTGATCAGGTGGTCCTGCGTGCCGTCGAAATACAGGCTGCCATCCGACCATTCGCCGGAATTGATTAAATTTCCATGGATTGTCAGGTTGATATAATTATTGGTATTTTTAATCACCCCAAGGTTGGTAAAATTGCCGAAAACTTCCAGTGTCCTGGTGTCGTTAACCAGGTTTTGAAGGGTGTCGGCATTGATGATCTCACCGCTTGTTGTGTTTCCGGAAGAAATGGTGACGGTGCCTTTTAACGTTAAATTGTCGAGGTTGCAGGTTTGAAGAAAGGAATATTCGCCTCCCATCCTTAAACTACATCCATTGCCCACGATATTGGCTTCGTAAACAGGCTGCCCAAAAATGGCTACTTCTATGCCCGGCGCAAACTCCAGTGTAGTGCCTTCCATCAGGAACTTGACATCGATGAAAGTGAGATCAGTGGTAAAAATAACCGGGCTTGCCGGGTCCGGATCCTCAAATTCAACATTTGATTTATTCCCCTGGAATATCTTTCCCGGTGCTGCTGACACCGTTTGTTCGGCCGTCCCGATGAAGTAAACCCTCGGGCTGTCCCAGGTACCGTTATGATGCAGGTTGCCACCCAGCTTAATGTTCAGGTAATTGTTGGTATAAGTTACAGTGCCATCTAAAAAAAGGTTGCCCATCACAACCAGCCACCGGGTCGCGTTCACTTTGTTTTGGATGGTTCCCGCCGGAGCCACATACAGGTGCATACAGGAGTCGCCGGTGATAATATCAACCTGGTGCTGCACCACAACGCTGTCGGCGCTGGTTGGAGTTGTGCCGCCAACCCAGGTATCGGTGCTGTTCCAGTCGCCATCCTGAGCGGAGGTGATTGTTTCGGTGAAGGCATTTGATGAAATCGCAATACAAAAGGCGATCAACAATACTAATCTAATACATACATTTTTCATAAAGCTAAGTTTGTTAGGTTAAACATTTCATTTATCTTTTTCTTTTTTGCTGAATTGCTCGATGATCTTTTGGAGGGCTTTTTTTTGGGCATCAAGCCTCTTGCGGGTTTCCGACAATTGATCGTTGTCTTTTTCTGCCTTTCCGGAGCCTGATTTTTGTTTTGTTTTTTTGGGTGTTTTCATTGTGTTTGCTTGTGAGGCTCAAAACTACATAAGCCGGTATGCATTCTGCAAGTTATTAGGGTTTCAAAGGGGTTCATGCGGGGTTTCAAAAAGTGGCAGGATTATGAACGGGCTGGAGTATAGCTAAAAAATGCTTTTGGTAAAGAGGCAATTTTATACCGCTTCAAACTATTAAATGTGGATTGGGGATTATTAATTTTAGATTTCTACTACAGATTTTAGGATAGAAATGCAAAACTTGCTTCCCTCACTTATCCATCAATGGCAGGGGTTTTTAAATTTCAGAAGTTATTGTAAAATTTGAAGGGCTAAAAAAGCGAATAGCCTTCTTTTGCAAAAACGTTGTTGATTCTTTGATTGGCCACATCAACATATTCCTGCTCAAGATCTATCAACACATAATCCCTGTTAAGTTTTAAGGAGGCCATAGCTGTTGAGCCACTTCCACCGAATGGGTCCAGTATTACATCGCCTTCTTTGGTAAAGAGTTTTATAAAAAATAAAGGTAATCCTACCGGAAAAACTGCCGGATGTCCCATATTTTTTCCAACCACAGGCACTTCAACAACATTGCCAGGCAAAACAGTATCCTTATCCTTCCATTTTCTTAAATCCCTTCCAAATCCACTTTCGTTTTCACTGTTGTGGCGGTTCGAGCTCTTACCGGTAAGTTTTTTCAATCTGGTTTCAGCCCAGTCACCGATTGGCTTTTTGATGGAATCCTGGTACATATCAAATTTCTTATTCTTGGTTAAATGAAAACAATACTCCCATTCGTCTCTTAACCGGTTTGGCCAATATCCGGGCATGGCATTTGGCTTTAGCCACAAATAGTCATCAATGCAATTCCATCCTAATTCCTCAAGTTTAATTATGGTTTTCCAAACATATCTGTCACGAACACCATTAACTACTTTGTCTTTAATATTTAAAATAAAAGATCCTTTGTCGTTTAACACTCTCCAAAATTCATCATGAAATGTTCCAAAAAACGCCGGGAAATCATCTGGAGAAATGCTGAGATAATGCTTTTTTCTTGCATCAGCATAAGGGGGTGAGGTTACAATCAAATTGAAAAACCCATCAGGGTATTGCTTTAAAACCTCTCTGGAATCTCCATGAATTACAATATTTTTTAAATTTTCGATCATTACTAATTTAATATTCCGCAAAATAAGTCAACTAAACCATAAGGATTATTAAAAACGCCATTTTTATCAATTAGTTTATATTTTTGACATTCTTCACCAAAAGAATTTATCAACAGTTCCGGAATTTCAATATCAAGGCCATTGTCCTCTCCTTTTTCTATTAGTACACTCAAAACAATTTTTATAATTTCTGAATAATTCTTTCCCTTCCTTAATGTATTTGGCTTGTATTAAATCCTCCTTTGCATCAATAGGAATATTCAGTATGGCCCTGCCTGATTTGGAATTTGCATTAATAATTGCATTCTCTATTATTATCTTTAGATTTTCAATAGGAATTTTCAGGGAGTGTTGTTTCAATTTTGAGTCATCAAGATATCCGTTGAATTTACTATTGTCATCTTCAATTCTCGGATAATTTTGAGGAATTGTCATTTTTGCCATAAATTTATTAATTTAAGTTATTTTCTTTTTGGAGATTCAAATTTACAATAAATTATTTCATTGGATGATTGTTAAAATCTAATCTTGCCTCCGCATCAAAAAAGCAGCATATAACGGGAGATTGATGAAATTGCCATCGCGGGTGAAATTGCGGGGCGAACATCTGAAAAGTAATGGGGGATTGTATTTTTCGTGATAGCTGATAAGACTCCGTTTATTTCTGTTTAGTCCGCTTTTTACTTCCAGGGGATAAATTACCTCTCCATTCTGAACAATAAAATCCACCTCGGCTTCACTTTTCGAGGCCCAATAATACAACTCAGTATAACCTGAGGCTATCAACTCAGCGGCAATAAAGTTTTCTGTAAAAGCGCCATTATATTCTGAAAAAAGCGCAGTTGGCTCAAGTATAATTGCAGATGTTAACTTTAACATGGCTCCGAGCAGGCCGGTATCCAACAAAAAAACTTTAAATTTAGAATGATCGGCATAAGCTGACAATGGGATTTTTGGTGCTCTTATCTGATAAGCCAAATTGATTAATCCTGCACTTTTGAGCCATTCGATGGTTTGCTCATACGTGGATGCCCGGGCTCCTGAACGAACATCGCTGTATTTGAATTTCTTTCGCTCTCTGGCCAACTGCGCCGGTATCGATTGCCAAAGTTCGGCAGTTTTAATGGCTTGTGATTTATCAGCATATTTTGAAAAATCACGGGCATAAGCCTGAAGAATTTCTTCCTGAATTGCTCTCGCTGTTGCAATATCTTTGTTGTAGAGATAGTTTTGCAAAACTTCCGGCATGCCGCCCAAATAAAGATACATTTTGTGGTGAGTGATTAATTTTTGGTGCAGCACATCAGGCAGGGACTCCGAAACATTCATGCTGCTTATTTTATTTTCCAACATCTCCTCCCCAAAAGCAATCAGATATTCGCTGAAAGTCATGGGGTACATCATCATGAAGTTGACCTTACCTACCGGGAAACTACTTTTTTTACCCATACTCACACCAAGCAAAGAACCTGCTGCGATGATATGGTATTCGGGGGCTGATTCCCGGAAATATTTCAGGCTTGTTAAAACTTCCGGCGTTGTTTGTATTTCATCAAAAAAGATCAAGGTGTTTTCAGCCTGGATTGCCTTACCCAGATATAATCCAATATTCTCAATAATTTTGGAGGGTATCAGGTTGTCTTTAAAAAAGGTTGACAAGCCGGGATTTTGTTCAAAATTAAGATACACAAAGTTTGCATACTCGGCATTGCCGAATTGACTGACGAGGTAGGTTTTCCCAACCTGCCTTGCACCCTGCAATAAAAGTGGTTTTCGGCGGCTATCTGCTTTCCAGGCCAATAGATTATTGTAAAGAAACCTTTTCATGTTTTCTGAATTTCATCTTAATTACTAAAAACTCATCCCGGAAAAACGTCAATAATAAAAAAACATCCCGGAAAAAGTGTAGCAAAATTAAATTTTTATCCCGGGAAAAACGTCAATTCATTTTATTTTATCTCCTGAAAAGTGTTACAATGAATAAAATATATCCCCTGAAAAGTGTAAATTAATTCAAAATCAAAAGCTTGATACAAGGAGAAAATGTGAAATCCATAATGGCATCCAAAACATAAAAAATAGTCACAGATTCCGGGATAATTGAGAAGGTTATAACTTCATCAAATATGCAATTAACTTGTCCTCTCCCGAAAGGTTTAATTTTTTGCGCAGCCGGTAGCGGGTGGATTTGATACCCTCCTCCGATTTGTAGGTGATGGCGGCAATTTCTTTGGTGCTGAGGTTGAGTTTGAGCAATGCCGCAATTTTTATTTCAGATGCGGTAAGTGATGGACAAGTTTTTAATAGGTTGTCGTAAAACTCGGTGTGAATATTTTTGAATACTTTGTCGAACTCCCTCCATGTGTTGGTGTTGGTTTGGTTTTCCAGCTCTCTGGCAATTTCCTTGATATGTGCCGAAATGCGGGAGTCGCCGGCGTGTATTTTGTTCATGGTGTCCAGCTTGTTAATCACCTCGCCGATGGTTTCGTTGATCCTGAGCATCTCGATGGCCTTGGCCGCCAGTTCGCGGTTTTTCGATTCCACACTTTCCTGCAGCAACTGCATTTCCTTTTGCTTGATTTGTTCTTGTTGTTCAAGGATGGTTTTTTCCTGTTCCAGCAATTTTTGCTGCCGGTGATGCGCTTTGGCTTTCAATCTGAATAAAAAAATCAGCAATAAGATTATAAGTGCCAGTGCCCCGATGGATACACTGAGCAGAACGATGTTTTTGTGTTGGATGTGGTTGCGAACATTTAGATTTTTAATCTCATTGTTCTTCTGTTCCAGATTGAACCGTGCTGCCATTTCCTGTATGATCTCTTCACGGTTGGCTTTATTCAGGCTGTCCTGAAGCTCACTGCTTTTCACCGACAACTGATAAGCGTTTTGGAAATTTCCATTCACCGATTCCATTTCGGCTTGTATTTTATAGCACTCAAGCACCATTCTGGGATTATTCATCTGCTTTGCACTAACCAAAACAATGCTTAAATAATCCATAGCCACCTCCTTTTTACCGGCATAATTTAA
>CAYNDN010000215.1:0-7538 GCA_964395075.1 uncultured Lentimicrobiaceae bacterium
GGCAATGGTTTGAGCTTGGCAAACTTAGCCAGATCGGCAAGTTCCAATATTTCCCTGAGTCGTTCCAGGTTTGATTGTTCTATTTTTGACCCTGCAAACGATCTGATGATTTCCCATGTGGTTTGTTCCATCGCCGGTATGGCATAATTTCCTTCAATATAAATTCTCAGGATATCTGAAATTCTGGAATGATATGCTTTGATTTTATCCTGCTGCCAGAGTTTTTCATTTTTGAGTTTTTCCAGTTCATCAAGTGCAATGAGGTGAGGTGGCAGCTTGGGTTTTGGCCTCTTGAAAACCACCGGTTGCTTTTTCTTCCTTTTCAGTAAATAATAGGCGATGACTGAACCTACCAATAAAAATGCTGCTCCCGCGATTATCCATGGCAATATTTCAGCTAATGTGAGCGGAGCCGCCAATGGGCCTTTTATTGGTTTAATGGTCCCGGTGGTGTCCACTTCCACAGTAAAAACATTGAGCAGGTATGGTTCGGTTTCAACAATTGAATTGTAGTCGTGGCCATAAAGAAATTCCAATGGTTTGATTACGTAGTAACCCGAATCGAAAACAGTGAGTTTCAGTATTTGCTCAACATTCATGTAGCCATCACCCAACCTGGTGGTGTCGATCTTTGATTTTTGAACTACTTCAATATTTTCCGCCAGTGTATCGCCAATTTGTGGCCACATGAAGGGTTCGTTTTCAGGAAGCTGCAATCGAATATTGAAGTCAACCTGGTCGCCGATCGTAATTACGGTAGTGTCAAGTTGGGCATCAACATTTACCTCCTGGGATAAACCGCTGAGTGCAGAAAATGCCATCAGTGAAAACAGGCTTAACCTGAAATATTTAAACAGTTTATTGTTCATTTTTTAGCTTATTGTCTGGCTTCACGTTTTTGAAATAGTTTAATAAGCTGTTTTACATAGTCCTGGTCTGACCTGATATGGGTTACGTCTGTTCCGGATTTAACGAAAGTACGTTTGAGTTTTTTGTCGTTATCAGCATACCATTTTTTGTAGTTTTCTCTTACTGAATTTCTCGACGTGTCAACCCAAATGTTATTACCAGTTTCGGCATCTCTGAATTTGGTGAGTCCGATATTGGGCATTTCAGTTTCACGGGGATCAAAAATCCTGATTGCAGTAACATCATGTTTGTTATTTGCAATCTGAAGTGCTTCCTGGAAGTCATGGTCCATAAAATCAGAAATCACAAATGCAGTACATCTTTTTTTAATGGCATTTGTGAGGTAGCGCAATGATTCTGAAATTTTGGTTCCGCTGTTTTTACTTTTAAAATCCACCAGTTCACGAATAATTCTTAAAATATGTGAGGAGCCTTTTTTTGGTGGAATAAACTTTTCAATTATGTCGCTAAAAAAGATCACACCAACCTTGTCGTTGTTTTGAATGGCCGAAAATGCCAGAACTGCTGCAATTTCGGTAATCATCGATTCCTTTAAAAGATTGGTAGTGCCGAATTCGTTCGATCCGCTAACATCAATCAGGAGCATAACGGTAAGCTCGCGTTCTTCTTCAAAGATTTTGATGTAAGGGTGGTTGAACCTGGCAGTAACATTCCAGTCGATATTCCGGATGTCGTCGCCATATTGATATTCTCTTACCTCGCTGAATGCCATCCCCCGTCCTTTGAAAGCACTATGGTACTGACCGGAAAATATCTGGTTGGTCAATCCACGTGTTTTGATTTCAATTTTACGTACTTTCTTGAAAATCTCCGAAGTATCCATTTGGATAGTTTGAAATTAACGGATTAAATAATTGTTGTGAAACGTGCAGTTTGAAGTACACGAATCTACGGCACATCAATGGTGTTGAGGATTTCGTTGATGATGTCCTCAGTGGTGATATTTTCGGCCTCGGCTTCGTAGGTAAGGCCAATACGGTGGCGCATCACATCGTGTGCAACAGCCCTGATGTCTTCAGGTATCACATATCCACGACGTTTGATAAAAGCATAAGCTTTTGCCGCAAGTGCCATATTGATGGAGGCACGGGGAGAGGCACCATAATTGATCATTCCTTCATATTTCGAAAGTTTGAATTCGGAAGGAAATCGTGTAGCAAAAACAATATCTGTGATGTAATTCTCAATTTTTTCGTCGAGGTAAACTTCCCTTGTAACTTCGCGTGCCCTTAAAATACTTTTTGCCTTAACAACTTTATTTGGTGCAACAGCCGAAAATCCGATATTTTGACGCAGGATAATTTTTTCTTCTTCCTTTTCCGGGTATGTAATAATTACTTTGAGCATAAAACGGTCAACCTGGGCTTCGGGTAACGGGTATGTTCCTTCCTGTTCGATGGGGTTTTGTGTTGCCATAACCAGAAATGGTTCAGGAAGTATAAATGTTTTGTCGCCAATGGTTACCTGCCGCTCCTGCATGGCTTCGAGAAGTGCACTTTGCACTTTGGCCGGCGATCGGTTAATTTCATCAGCAAGAATGAAATTTGAGAAAACCGGACCCTGCCTGACAACAAATTCTTCGCTCTTCTGGCTGTAAATTAATGTGCCGAGAAGGTCGGCGGGAAGCAGGTCGGGTGTAAACTGTATCCGGCTGTATCCTGCATCGATGCATAGGGCAAGCGATTTGATGGCGAGGGTTTTGGCGAGGCCGGGAACCCCTTCCAATAAAATGTGCCCGTTGGCAAGCAATCCGATAAGCAGCCTGTCAACCATGTGTTTTTGACCCACGATAACCTTGTTCATTTCAAGATTAATCAGGTCGATAAATGCGCTTTCCTGCTGTATTTTTTCATTTAATTCTCTGATGCTGGTATCGATCATTTGTCAGTTTTTTTATTTGCACAAAGATAACTCTGCACTATTTTTCAAATTATTGATCCTGAGTTAAAGATTGTTAATCATGCTGTTAACATAAGTTAACCTAAAGTCCTTTACATTGCTTTATTATTAAGCATTTCAGCGGGTTGTGTTAATCTGTTAACAATAAAATAAAACAAAAAAACGGCAATGGTTACAATGCCGTTTTCAATAACAAAATGCTATATAAATCTTACAGATGAAATGCGTTTGGATAAATGACGGGGCAAAATAATTTCCCGCTGTTGAATTCTCCTCCTAAAACTTTCTTGAAGTATAGAGGTAGAATACTAAGCCTGTGCAGCAGGTCCACCAAGTTTAAAAGGCATGTTTTCCATTTCCGATTCTTTAATGGTGCCATGCATCGACTCAAATTTTTTCACATTTTCCTGAAGTGCTCTCAAGAGTTTCTTAGCATGTTGTGGTGTAAGGATAATTCTTGATTTCACTTTGGCTTTCGGAATTCCCGGAAGCATTTTAATAAAATCCACTACGAATTCTGATCTTGAATGTTGAATGATAGCGAGATTCGCGTAGATGCCTTCTGCAACATCTTCAGGCAGGTCGATGTTTAATTTGCCTTGTTGTTGTTTTTTTGGTTCCATATTCTTTGATTTTTTGTTGTTGTCTAAAAAAATGAAAACCAAAAGAGCATATCTTCTGGTTTTCATCTGATGTTGATTTATGTTTTAAAATTCTTGCCGTTGACGTGGATGAACCAGTGTTTCATATTCTTCCTTGGAGCCAACTATGAGGTCTTCGTATTCGCGTAAACCAGTACCTGCCGGTATTTTATGACCAACAATTACGTTTTCTTTCAGGCCGTTAAGTGTATCACTCTTTGCGTTGATTGATGCATTGGTGAGCACCTTGGTGGTTTCCTGGAATGATGCCGCTGATATAAAACTGTTGGTTTGCAGTGACGCTTTTGTAATACCCTGCAATACCTGGCGTGCAGTTGAGGGTTGGGCATCACGGGCTTCAATAAGTTTCTTGTCTTTACGCTTCAATTGCGAAATTTCATCCCTTAATTTTCTTGCAGATACAATCTGGCCGGCTTTGAAAATATTGGAATCACCGGGTTCGATGATAACTTTCTTTCCAAAAATCCAGTCGTTTTCTTCCTGGAAGTCGATTTTATTCACCAGTTCTTTTTCAAGGAATTTGGTATCACCCGGATCAGCAACTTCTACTTTACGCATCATTTGGCGAACGATTACTTCGAAGTGCTTATCATTGATTTTTACACCCTGCAAACGGTACACTTCCTGAATTTCATTTACGATGTATTCCTGAACTTTCATCGGGCCTTTGATGGCGAGAATGTCTGCCGGGGTAAGGGCACCTTCGGAAAGTGGGGTTCCAGCTTTTACAAAATCGTTTTCCTGGGCAAGTATTTGCTTGGAAGTTGGAATGAGATAACTTTTTTCTTCACCGGTTTTTGAGGTGATGATCACTTCCTTGTTACCGCGCTTAAGTTTTTTGCCAAACGAAACAATACCATCAATCTCCGATACTTTGGCAGGGTCTGAGGGGTTACGCGCTTCGAAGAGCTCAGTAACACGTGGCAGACCACCGGTAATGTCGCCGGACTTACCAATTGTTCTTGGGATTTTAACGAGGATATCACCAGGCGTCACTTCCTGACCTTCGTCAACAGAGATGTGTGCGCCGGTGGGAAGGTCATAAACTTTCACTTCGGCACCACTGTCATCCAGCACACTGATAGAAGGATTCTTGGTTTTTTGCTTGGTTTCGATAATCACTTTTTCATTGTAACCGGTTTGTTCGTCAGATTCAACACGGAAGGTTTTGCCTTCAATAACGTTGTTAAATCGCAGTTTACCGCCGGTATCAGAGATGATTACAGCGTTGTATGGGTCCCAAACACATATCGTATCACCTTTTTTAATCTTGTCGCCTTCAGAAAAATACAAGTTTGATCCATAAGGAATGTTGTGGGAAGCCAGTGAGATTCCGGTCTTTTCATCAATAATACGCATTTCTGCCGAACGGCCTATCACTACACTATAACCTTTGCCTTCTTTACTCTTGTAAGGTACGCTCCGCAACTCATCTATGTGAAGAACACCATCGAATCTGGCTTCAATCTTCGACTGCGATGAGATGTTTCCACCGGCCACACCACCAACGTGGAATGTACGCAAGGTAAGCTGTGTTCCCGGCTCACCGATGGATTGGGCAGCAATCACACCAACGGCTTCTCCTTTTTGAACCATCTTACCTGACGCCAGGTTACGGCCATAACATTTGGCACAAACCCCGGTTTTGGATTCGCAGGTTAATACTGACCTGATTTCCAGAGATTCGATGGGGGATTCTTCGATTTCCCTTGCGATCTCTTCGTTAAGTTCTTCACCTGCTGCTATGATCAATTTACCGTCTAAAGGATTATATACATCATGAAGCGTAGTGCGGCCAAGAATTCTGTCGTAGAGTGTTTCAACAACTTCCTCGTTTTTCTTGAGTGCCGTTGTTGTTAAACCACGAAGTGTTCCACAATCCCATTCCGAAATAATTACATCCTGGGCAACATCCACAAGACGACGGGTTAGGTAACCAGCATCCGCTGTTTTTAGTGCTGTATCGGCAAGACCCTTACGCGCACCGTGGGTTGAAATAAAGTATTCAAGTACGGTAAGGCCTTCCTTAAAGTTCGATAGAATAGGGTTTTCGATAATTTCACCTCCGGTGGCACCTGATTTTTGAGGTTTTGCCATCAAGCCGCGCATGCCTGAAAGCTGCCTGATCTGTTCTTTACTACCACGAGCCCCTGAGTCGAGCATCATATAAACAGAGTTAAAGCCCTGTTTGTCTTTGGATAATTGATCCATGAGGGTTCTGGTAAGTTTCGAGTTTGTATGTGTCCAGATGTCAAGAATCTGGTTATATCGTTCGTTACCAGTGATGAAACCCATGCTGTAGTTTGCCAGCACTTCATCAACTTCCTCATTGGCCTGTGCCACAAGTTCGCCTTTAACTTCGGGGATAATTACATCACCCAGGTTGAATGACAATCCACCACGGAAAGCCATCGTAAAGCCAAGCTTCTTGATGTCATCCAAAAATTTTGAAGTTGTTGCAGTATCGGTTTTTTTCAAAATAGCACCAATGATGTCACGCAATGCTTTTTTGGTAAGCAACTGATTGATGTATCCAAATTCCTCAGGAACAACCTGGTTAAAAATGACACGTCCAACAGTAGTTTCTGTCAGTTCATATTTTAGGCTTCCATCATCCTGGCGGATAGGTAGGCGAACATAAATAACTGCATGTAGGTCAACTCTATTTTCGTTATGAGCTATTATCACCTCTTCGGGCGAATAGAACTTATATCCTTCTCCCTTTATAGGGTTTTCGGGAATACTTTTTCTTCCTTTAGTAATGTAATACAACCCAAGAACCATGTCCTGCGATGGCACTGTGATTGGTGCTCCATTGGCAGGGTTGAGGATGTTGTGTGAGGCAAGCATCAGAAGCTGTGCTTCAAGAATGGCTGCATTTCCAAGTGGAACGTGAACAGCCATCTGGTCGCCGTCGAAGTCAGCGTTAAAGGCAGTACAGGCAAGGGGGTGAAGCTGAATGGCTTTACCTTCGATGAGTTTTGGCTGGAATGCCTGGATACCCAAACGGTGTAGGGTAGGAGCACGGTTAAGCAGAACCGGATGTCCTTTCAGGATGCTTTCGAGAATATCCCACACAACAGGGTCCTTCCGATCAACAATTTTCTTTGCTGATTTTACTGTTTTAACAATGCCACGTTCAAGCATTTTTCGAATAATGAAAGGCTTGAACAGTTCTGATGCCATTCCTTTGGGCAAACCGCATTCGTTAAGGCTGAGTTCCGGGCCTACAACGATTACTGAACGACCGGAGTAGTCAACACGTTTACCCAGCAGGTTTTGACGGAAGCGTCCCTGCTTGCCTTTCAAACTGTCGCTCAATGATTTGAGTGCACGATTCGATTCAGTTTTAACAGCGTTGGCTTTTCTTGAATTATCAAAGAGAGAATCAACAGCTTCCTGTAGCATACGTTTTTCGTTACGCATAATCACATCCGGAGCCTTGATTTCAATAAGTCGTTTCAAACGGTTGTTTCGAATAATTACCCTGCGATAGAGGTCATTCAGGTCGGAGGTTGCAAAACGGCCGCCATCCAGCGGCACGAGTGGACGAAGTTCCGGCGGAATAACAGGAACAACCTTTACAATCATCCATTCCGGGCGGTTTTCGATTCGGTTGCGTGCATCCCTGAAGGCTTCCACTACCTGAAGGCGTTTCAAAGCTTCAGCTTTACGTTGCTGCGAAGTTTCGTTGTTAGCCTTATCGCGAAGGGTGTACGAAAGTAGGTCCAGGTCTAAGCGGGCAAGCAAATCATGCAATGACTCGGCACCCATTTTGGCAATAAATTTATTGGGGTCAGAGTCGTCGAGATATTGGTTTTCGGGCGGAATGGTTTCCATAATATCGAAATACTCCTCTTCGGTAAGGAAGTCGAGATATTCAATGCCATCGTCAGCCTTGATACCGGGGTTGATAACAACGTACCGTTCGTAATAAATAATCGAATCGAGTTTCTTGGTTTGTAAGCCAAGAAGCGCACCAATTTTGTTGGGCAGTGATCTGAAGAACCATATATGGGCAACAGGAACCACAAGCTGGATATGACC
>CAYNDN010000215.1:7548-8149 GCA_964395075.1 uncultured Lentimicrobiaceae bacterium
TGGCACTCCCAGTCTTTAACGGGGCCAAAAATCCGTTCACAGAACAATCCGTCACGTTCGGGTTTGTATGTTCTGTAATTGATGGTTTCGGGTTTCAAAACTTCACCATGCGAACGTTCCAGGATCGTTTCAGGTGATGAAAGGCTAATAGTAATTTGCGAAAAGTCGCTTTTTACAAGGTTTGTGTCTTTTCTAAAAGCCATTAATTAGTATTTAAATGATTGTTTTAAATTTCAATGATCAATATGGGTGTCTATTAATCGAAAGTAACATTAAGCCCAAGTCCGCGAAGTTCATGGACAAGAACATTGAACGATTCAGGAATACCGGGTCTTGGCATTGGATCGCCTTTAACAATAGATTCGTAGGCTTTGGCGCGGCCGATTACGTCATCGGATTTTACAGTAAGTATTTCCTGTAGTACATTGGAAGCACCGTAAGCTTCGATGGCCCAAACCTCCATCTCACCAAAACGCTGACCACCAAACTGTGCTTTACCGCCAAGTGGTTGCTGTGTTATCAGGGAGTAAGGTCCGATAGACCTGGCATGCATTTTATCATCAACCATGTGATGCAGTTTCAGGATGTAAATATATCCGAC
>CAYNDN010000216.1:0-8099 GCA_964395075.1 uncultured Lentimicrobiaceae bacterium
ACTTTTTGAAAACATACACTAATCAGCAAAGAAAATTTTACCCACAAAAATGGTAGAAGTACCTTCCTTATTGGGTTATTTGTTATTAAGTTATTGGTTATTCGTAAATTGTTAATAACATAATAACCAATTACAATTAACCAATAACCTTTTTCCTCTCCGGGCGGCGGAGTTCAAAATTCTCACCGAGATAAACTTTCCTTACATGCTCGTCCTGTGCCAGTTCTTCGGCTGTACCGGCTTTCAAAATATACCCTTCGAAGAGCAGATAAGCACGGTCGGTAATCGAGAGGGTTTCGTGAACGTTGTGGTCGGTGATGAGGATGCCGATATTTTTCTTCTTCAATTTAGAAACAATGGCCTGGATATCTTCAACGGCAATGGGGTCAACACCTGCGAAAGGTTCATCAAGCAGGATAAATTTGGGATCTACAGCAAGGGCGCGGGCAATTTCAGTCCGCCGGCGCTCGCCACCCGAAAGCGTTATACCATTGCTTTTCCTTACGTGGGTAAGCCCAAATTCCTCAAGCAACATCTCCAGTCTTTCTTTTTGCTCCACTTTTGAAAATGAGGTGAACTCCAGCACAGCTTTAATATTATCCTCCACGCTCAGTTTCCTGAACACAGATGCCTCCTGAGCCAGGTAACCAATTCCGCGTTTTGCCCTTTTGTACATGGGTTCACCGGTGATATCGGTTTTGTCGAGCAGCACATGGCCCTGGAAAGGTTTAATCAATCCAACGATCATGTAAAAGGTGGTGGTTTTTCCGGCTCCATTGGGACCGAGCAATCCCACGATCTCGCCTTGCTCAACCTGAACAGACACATCATTTACCACCATCCGCTGTTTGTATTTTTTAAATACGCTTTTTGTTTGAAGAATCATATCAGCAATTAAATTATGGAAGATCAGGCAAAAATACGCCAGCATTTTATAAATAACTACACTCTGGACTTTTTCAACACAAAATCAAAATGCAAACTGCAGGCTAAACCGGACTCCAAACTTTGAAATGTTCGGGTGGTTTAAATATGAAAGCCGCCAGATGGCATCCACCCGGAGGATCTTAAAAATATTTTCGATACCTGCGCCTGCCTCAAAATAGGGTTTATCCAAAACATACATCCCCTGTGGCAGCACCGAATATTCCTGGTTAGCTTTGTCCAGGCCACCAATGAGCCCTTTTGCAAAAGCCACTTCACGCCATTTCAACTTCCTGAAAAGGGGTATCCGGTTAAACAAATACCCATCGAAGTGATGTGTGTAATAAACACTTAGGTATTTGTCGCTGACGAACTCAAAATAGTTCATCATGTTAAATGAATATTCATCAAAAAAGTAGGTTTCATTGCCTTCGTGCAATTTCAAAAGCGGATAAGGTACTGTTCCCCAAATCCTACCGGCTTCAATAATATATTTTGACCATCCCAGGTTAAAAGCATTAAACCAATGGCTCACACCAATTTGCAGTCGGTGATATTCGTTGTCGCCACCCAATTGTTTGGGTATGCCATAACCATAGCGAATATCCAGAATGGGATACTCGGCGCCGAGACTAACCCTCTCAAATTCGCCCATCAGAAAACGCTCTTTGTATGCCAGCCTGGTATCCAGGCGAACCTCGGTGGAGGTAATGGCCGTTTCTTCGCGCACATAGCCTCCTGTATCATCCTGCACATTGAGTTCAAAAACGTAATCACCAACCGGATAAAGGTTGCGGTGGATCAGGTTGAAGGTATTTGTAAAACCATTGAACCACTCATGCTCATAATGCAATTTATACTCCTCAACCATGGTGAGTTTATCGGCAGGATTACGTCTGAACAGAAATGTCAGGAAAAAATCCTCCCTGAATGCGTTTTGGCTGGCACCCAATTGCTCAAGGTCAAATTTGAATTCAGCCCCTATCGACCGCCGTGGATTTTTGTTAAGCATGTACAAGAAACCACCACCATATTTCCAACGCTTGTCCAAAGTGCCGTAGGCCCCATGGCCATATAGCATCAATTTGGTACTGAATTTATTGCTTGTTCGGCCACCGACACGAATTCTGGCACCTTCCACCGCGTTAAAACTCAGGGTGGAGCCATAAGGACCCAGTTCGAAATTTCCGGCTTCGTAATAACCGGTTGTTACCATTTCGATGATATCGATGTATGTATTAAATCGGGGGATTTTTTTGAGCGTATCCACCATATAATAAATGGTCTTTTCGTCCCGGGTAAGGTCTTCATGCCGGTTTTCAATCCAAAAATCATCGGAATATTCGGCGGCATCGTCCTTAACAACTACATTAACCGGCGATTTGTAAAAATCATCGGGTTTGGGCTGGTTGATCACAAAATTGCGATAGGTGGTTGTTTTCCTGCCAAAAAAACCAACAACATTTGCAGAATCACTTTCAATAATATTCAGGTCTCCGATGATATAATCCTTGGTGAGCAGCCAGTATAGTCCGTCTATCAGGTCGAATTCTTTTTCAATTACCAGGTCGTTGATAAAGTTGATGTTGGCATCATCCATGATCCGCATTTCCATCTCTTTAATGGCATAGGAGGTATCATGTACCCAAAAATGGCCGGTAAAGGTGAGGGTTTGTTTTTGGCGGGGTTTAAA
This sequence comes from uncultured Lentimicrobiaceae bacterium, assembly GCA_964395075.1. GTDB lineage: Bacteria > Bacteroidota > Bacteroidia > Bacteroidales > 4484-276 > SABY01. The sequence continues at coordinate 2,618 of CAYNDN010000216.1, forward strand.
CATGATTTTGTAGCACCACTTGCTATCCAGGTAGGTACTGTCGATGAGATAATATTTATAAAAGTTCAACCCAAAGTTTGCGATCGGGCTGATGAAATTTTTCTGAAACAACCCAATGTAATTTTCATAAATATTGGTGTGCTGAAATTTATCACCAAGAAATTGCATCACACTTTCGTTTTCAATTCCCGATATTTTATTGGCTTTCACAATTTCTATTGAACTTCTGGGATTGCGCTTTGTGTAAACATCCGAAATGGATTCTGACAAAAATATGGGCAGATAAGTTTTTCCATTCACCGTTGAAGTATCCACATTGTCGAAAATAAAATCGAACTCCCTGAAAATACGGCGCTGCCTGAAGTTATCGGTGATGTTGTTGGCATCGATCTGAATTTTGTTATAAACCTCATACTGGTAAGCGTCATACTTATCCGGATCGTTCTGTTTTTTGTTCTTAATAATTTTTCTCAACAGGATTTCTGCCGGGTTTTCACCTGCCTTAATCACAACAGTTTCGAGAACCAGGCTTGCAGACTCCATTTGATAATTGATATATTGAAACTTACCTTTTGTTACCTGCTTAGTCTGTCGTTTATACCCAACATAAGAAGCAATGAGGCTATCTGTGGAAGTCTTGGTTTCGATGGCATAGGAGCCGTCAAAACCTGTGGTAACCCCGATATTGGTTCCTTTAAAAACAATGTTTACAAAAGGTAGTGGCTCACCGGTTTTGGCGTCGCTAACTGTACCCATAATTTTGGTAAGTTGCCCCAAAGCAGGCAGTTGTATGAGCAGAACCGCTAACAGAATAATGGTTTTATCCGGGATGATTTTTAATATCATAATCCTCCTTGACAACTTTAATAAACATGTACCCATGTCATTTATTGTCATTTAAAGACAAGTTAACGCGATAAAGGTTTAAAATGAATAACCTGAAAAATCCTGTTATTCGGATTTCAGGTCTTGCCAATACTCCAGTGCACGCCTTGTGTGCGGGATCACGATGGTACCTCCAACCAGGTTGGCAATCGAAAACACCTCGAAAAGTTCCTCATCAGTAAGGCCATTTTTATAGCAGTTTTCAAGGTGATAGCTGATACAATCGTCGCAACGAAGCACCATGGAGGAAACCAATCCAAGCATTTCTTTGGTTTTCACATCCAGGGCACCATCCATGTAGGCATTGGTATCCAGATTAAAAATCCGTTTGATCACTTTGTTGTTACCGGCTAATAATTTTTCATTCATCCTGGCCCTGTGGGCATTGAAATCTTTTGCGAGTTGACCCATTGGAATTATGTTTTTAAAGGATTCCTTCTTTTAATATGTCATGCAAATGAATTACACCAAGATATTCTTCACCATTAACCACAGGAAGCTGGGTAATATTGTTTGATCGCATTATGTCGAGGGCATGTGCCAACAGTGTTTCAGCGCGTATTGTTTTAGGATTTTTGGTCATGATTTCTCCGGCGGTTAACTCATCTATTGACTTTCCTGATTGCATCATACGCCTGAGATCACCATCGGTGATTACGCCAACCAGTTTTCCGTTTTGCATCACAGCCGTTGTACCAAGCCTCTTGGATGATATCTCAATTATTGCATCCCGCACAGGTGTTTCAAATTGTACTTCCGGTTTTTCATTCTGAAGATAAATATCTGAAACTCTGAGAAAAAGTTTCTTCCCGAGTGCTCCTCCCGGATGGTACATGGCAAAATCGTCGGACGAAAAACCTCTTGCTTCCAACAATGCCATTGCCATTGCATCGCCCATGGCCAGTTGTGCCGTGGTGCTGGAGGTTGGGGCAAGGTTATTGGGACAGGCCTCTTTGTCCACTGTGGTTTCGATGATATAGTCAGCCTGCCTGGCAAGATATGAATCACGGTTTCCCACAATCCCGATCAAGGTGTTGCCCATAAGTTTTAGATAAGGGATCAGCACCTTGATTTCAGGGGTGTTTCCGCTCTTCGACAGGCAGATCACCACATCGTGTTTTTGTATTATGCCCAGGTCGCCATGCACGGCATCAGCGGCATGCATAAATATTGCCGGGGTTCCTGTTGAGTTAAACGTTGCAACAATCTTCTCGCAAATAATTGCACTTTTTCCAATCCCGGTTACAATTACACGACCTTTGCTTTTAAAAATTAATTCTATCGAATTCAGAAATTCATCGTCGATATAATTCACTAAATTTCTAACAGCACCTGTTTCAAGCTTAATGGTTCTGATCGCCACCGATTTGATTTCCGCTTTGGAGAATCCCATGTTTATCTAAAATTCTGTTAAAAAGTAGAAAAAAACTTGCAGCAAAAGTAGCAGATTATCATGAAAATACTTTAATTTTAGAGTTTAAAACATTACGCAGTATCAAGGGGGCTTGATATTAATTAAGAATACAGATTTCAAATTATCCCAAAAAAAGAAATTGATTAATGCAGAAAATGATTAAATTTGTTTGATACAGGTTTGATACTGCACATAAAAAAATATTGATAAAAATTTATCGTTTGCGATCAACTGAAAAACAAACTAAAACAAGTTAGAAGGCTGACATTTGATGAGAAAAGAATTTTACTATGTTTAAACACGAAACAGAAACAATGGTTACGGAAACACAAGATTATCAGCTACATAAAGTATTGAAGCGGGTATTCGGTTTCGACAGTTTTAAAGGCAACCAGGAAAAGATAATTCAAAATTTACTTGACGGGAATAACACTTTTGTAATCATGCCCACCGGAGGCGGCAAATCTCTTTGCTACCAACTACCGGCCATAATCAATGAAGGTACTGCTATAATAATTTCTCCGCTGATAGCCCTGATGAAAAACCAGGTTGATGCACTGCGGAATTTTGGTTCCGAATCGGGTATTGCACACTTCCTTAACAGTTCACTATCCAAAGCCGAAATTATTCAGGTAAAAGAAGACCTGACAAACGGTGTTACCAAGTTATTGTATGTTGCCCCCGAATCGCTAACCAAAGAAGAGAATGTTGAATTTTTCAAAGGCATCAATATTTCATTTTATGCCATCGATGAGGCACACTGTATCTCGGAGTGGGGTCACGATTTCAGGCCGGAATATCGCAGGTTGCGCCCCATCATCAATAATATTGGCCAGGATGTACCCCTGATTGCGCTTACCGCAACTGCTACACCTAAAGTTCAGCATGATATTTTGAAAAACCTCGAAATCCTCTCTGCAACTGTTTACAAATCATCTTTCGACCGGCCCAACCTTTATTACGAAGTAAGACCAAAAACAAAAGATGTTAATAAAGATATCATCAAATACATCAAAGGCAATGCAGGAAAATCAGGTATTGTTTACTGCCTGAGCCGCAAAAAGGTGGAAGAAATTGCCGAAACACTTCAGGTGAATGGCATCAAAGCACTCCCATATCATGCCGGACTGGATGCTGTTACCAGGCGCACCAACCAGGACAAATTTCTGATGGAAGAGGTAGATGTGATTGTTGCAACCATTGCTTTTGGAATGGGAATTGACAAGCCAGACATCCGGTTTGTTATACATCACGACATGCCCAAAAGCCTGGAAGGCTATTACCAGGAAACCGGTCGTGGCGGACGAGACGACGGAGAAGGAAACTGCATTACCTTTTACAGCTACGACGACATACAAAAGCTGGAAAAATTTATGAAAGGCAAACCGGTAGCCGAACAGGAAATCGCCCAGCAACTGCTGCTCGAAACCGTTTCTTATGCCGAGTCTTCTATATGCCGCCACCGTCAGCTATTGCACTATTTTGGTGAAGAATATACCCAGGATAATTGTGGTGCCTGCGACAACTGCCTGCATCCCAAAGAAAAATTCGAAGGCCGGGACTATATTAAAATCGTTATCGAAACCATACTCGAAGTTAAAGAGCTTTTTAAGGCAAAACACATTGTAAATATCCTGGTTGGTAAAAATACAGCAACACTAAAATCATACAAACACCACAACATCAAAGCCTTTGGTCGCGGTGCCGATCATGATGAAAAATTCTGGAATGCTGTGATCAGGCAGGCATTAATCGGTAATCTTGTAAAAAAAGACATCGATAACTATGGCCTGCTGAAAATCAGTGAAAAAGGACACAAGTTCCTTAAAAATCCCTGGTCGATCATGCTGGCTAAAGATCATGATTACGACAATGCTGACGGAAATGACGAGATAATTGACGGTGCGCACAAAACAACCTCTGCAGATCAAAACCTTTTTAATATGCTCAAAGATCTGAGAAAGCAGATTTCCAGAAAAGAAAACCTGCCACCCTACATCATTTTCCAGGACCCATCGCTCGAAGATATGTCGATACAGTATCCGGTAAAAATGGATGAACTCACTCAAATAACCGGTGTTGGAGTCGGTAAGGCGCAAAAATACGGCGAACCATTTTTAAAACTCATCAAAAACTATGTTGAAGAAAACGACATTATACGCCCCAACGACATGATTGTTAAATCAGTGGTGAACAAGTCAGGACTAAAAGTTTATATAATTAAAAGCATCGACCGTAAACTTACGCTGGATGATATTGCACATACCAAAAACCTCACACTGGAAGAATTGATCATTGAAATTGAGCGCATCGTTACATCCGGAACCAAACTGGATATCAATTATTACATCAACGAAGTTGTGGATCCGTTTCACCAGGAAGAGATCATCGACTATTTTCATGAATCCGAATCTGATTCGATTGAAGAAGCACTCGAGGAATTGGGGGAAGAAGAGTTTAACGAAAATGAGATCAGGCTGATGCGTATAAAATTCTTATCGGAAGTTGGGAATTAGTTTGCAACAAGAACACAATGTAGCGCAACTCTTTTAACAAAGTTGCGCTTCTTTTTTAAACACTTATTTTTTATTGTCGGCGTTTACTGCCTATGAAGAATTTATATTTTTTCCTGATACTTGTGCTCACCCTCTCTTTTTCGTGCACACCAAAAAAGGATATTACCGAAACCGGGATTCCTCCGGGAATTATTCCGCCTGATTCGATGATCACAATAATCAGCGAAATGCAGGTAACCGAAGCTATTTTACGAGAATTTAAAAGACGGGGAAGCAATGATGAAGAAAGAGCTTTAGTTTTTTACAACCAAACATTTGAAAAACTCGGAATAACACCTGAAAGATATAAGAAAAGTCTGGCTTTTTATGAAGAACACCAGGAAATCTACTACGAAATTTACAAGGATGTGGTTTCCCGGCTCACCGAAATGCAGACAGAAATTACCAACTCAAAATAATATGATTGAATAACATTCTGCCGGGAGAAACCGGGAAAAGTTAGCAAAATACTTGTTAAGGAGTTGTTAACCACTTGCTTTAACCAGTTAAAAAAAATTAAAAGGTATGTAAATGGCGGTATGATGCCTTACCTGCCCTATTCATAAATATTTATGATTATTTCCCAACTTGGACAAGCCAAAACCATACAGGTTTCAACAATCGAAAA
>CAYNDN010000217.1:0-8087 GCA_964395075.1 uncultured Lentimicrobiaceae bacterium
CTTTTCATCTGCCTTGTTAAACCATTTTGCACCTTGTTCTTCATCAGTGGGTTCAAACCTGAGTTTATAGCCACTCAGGCTGTTTCGCTTATAAATTATGTCCATGAGGCTTTGGCTGTCCATGGGTTGCAATCTTATTTCGCGAACAAAATTATCGGAAATGTGAATTACCTGATCGAGGTACTCCCATGAATAAACCGTGTAGCTTCCAATCCAAAATACACTTTTGGCCGTGTTGGCCATCAGGTCGAAAAGCAATCGCTGGCAATCCATGCCATTCACTTTTTTCAGAAACGCATGTTGCAAATTTTCGAGGATAATCATGCACTTATCACTTTTCCTATTCAAAAAAGTTATGATCTCCTCATTGGATTTAAATGCCTCCTGTTCCAGCATTTCTGCAAAAACTTCATAATAATGATCAGAATTATAGATCTTCGTTTCGATGGTATGATGAATAACCGGGATTTCGGTTTCTAACCTGTTGATGAAATAGGTGATGAGCGATGTAATGCCACTCCCCTTTTCTCCAATAATTGCCGTGTTCACATACCTTTCCTTTAGCCAGTCGTTGAAGGCACTGTTCAGCTTTTCTATCTCATCCTTTCTGTTTACAAAAAACCTCTCTTCATCAGTTGGCTGAATTTTATACAAACGCTGATAGATATACGGCAGCTTTTTTAATGATGCTTCAGCCTGTGAAATAAATTCGGATACCTCATAAGATATATGCTTTTTCTGACTTGATATCCCAATTCCACTCCTCATCTTATTGATCAGGCCTGAAGTTTGCGAAAACTTTTCTTTGATGAAATTTATGGATGTGGGCACAAAACTTTTCACCATCTGAACAGCTTCCCGGCGGGCTTTTTGCGATCTTTCAATTGCCCTGATCCTAACGATCCTTATATTTAATTCAAGGATATTTTCTGTATTTTTCAGTTTTTGAATTTCGGCATTAAAGGTATGAATGGCCTGCTGCAGGCTGTTGAGTGGCTGTTGGTTAACCTTGTCGATATACGCTTTTGCTTCATCTATATTTTTTATGGCACGCTGATAGCCTTCGGTTGCCACTTGCTGCGATGCTTTATAACTTGTTTTTTTCTGATCCAAAAGCATCAATGCTGATTCGAGGCTGAAATCGCAAACTGTTCCTGATGACAATAGCTTTAGCTTTGCCTTTTCCAAAAAAACTTCCACCTGCTCTCTCACTGTGCTTACGGCTTTCTGAAAGTGCGGTATGGCCTCAAAATTAAGGAGGTCGCGTGGCGATAGATATTTTATTTCGCCGGTGCTAATTCCCCGGTCATACCTGGCATTATGCACAAATCCACGTTTTGCTGAGACTTTTTCGGCCAGATTTATGGTATCCTGCCTAAACTTCTCAATATCGTCGGTGTAACTGCCAGAGAGTTTTTCGATGGCGTGGGTGAGCAGTTTATCGGTATAATCCCGGCTGATGGTTTCCCGCTCACTGATAAGTGCTTGCTTTTCCTGTTTGGCAGATACCGCTGCTTTCTCTATTCGAGCGGCCGATTTATTGATAAACCCACTCAACCCTTCAAGGCTATCAGCAACATGCTTATTTACAAAATGACCAACTTTTTCTTTAAGCACATTGAAATCCGAAAGCACAGCATAATAAAGCTGAATCACCTCAACATCAACCATCCAATCATCAAAAAGCGTATTCTGGGTATTTCCCCACCTGGTTACTGTGTCTGTAAATTCCGCATTGGTTTCCTCTCTGAATATAGTCAACCCTTTCTTGAGATAGGTTTTTACAGCGAGTTCAGGTGTATCCACTCTGGTGGCGGCAATATCGAATTTCTCAAAAGCTTCCTGAACAATCTCCTTCGCCTTTCCATTTAACGTCTTTTTTACAGCAACCATTTCTGCTTTAATCTCATCGAAAAGTTGATTGAATTTTTGCGCATCAAATAGTTCGGCAAGATCAGTTGAATCATTTACTGAAACAAGATTTTGCAGTCCCTCATCAATATGTTCATTAAACTTCCAAAGCCTGTAAAGTACGTTAGCTTTCAATTTCATAAAATCCCCGACCACCTCAGTCATGCCAGGCTTTACACCATCGCCAAGAAAATACATGGCCATATAGCGAAAAGGCAATTTACGTGTTCTGTAAATTTTGGTTTCCTTTGCTTTGCGCTTAAAAATTACACGAAACAGATTTATAAAAGCGATTCCATTTCTACGAATGTAAAAACCTGTGTTGATGGCAATTTTCTTCAACAACTGGAGTAAATTACCGGTTGTTAGCCTATAGGGCTCAAAAAGTTCTTTGCGGGTGATAATTGCCGGCAACTTTGCAAAAGCCTCAGCGAGTGAGGCATTGTATTTTTCCAGGAGCTGTTTCTGTTGATTATCCTTAATGTTTTGCTGGTACTTCTCAAGCATTTTCAGCAGGCTGGTATTGAAATCCCGCAGGTTATTCATATCATCAGGATTGTTATTAACAGCTGCAGTGAGCTTTTCATGTCTTGTTTTGAATGCTTTTACAATTCTCGAAAGCTCATTTACATACTCATCAATAACTGCATTCAATTCCTTTTCGGCCTGCTCAGCATAGGATTCCTGAAAGGCTAAAATCTCCTCGTTTTTTATAGCATTAACTGTTTCCATGAACACATAATTACGAGGTAAAAGTAGCTAAATATTAATATAGTAGAAATTAGTTGCATTATTCAGATAAATAAGAAAAATACAAAAAAAGCCCCGAAAATAGGAGCTTTTTAAATTTTATGAATTGCCAGGTTTATTTTTCAATTCCGGTTAGCAACTGGTAACCAACAAGCTTCCCCTTTTTACTTAGGGTTTCAGTTTTAACTACCCCAACATCCTCAGCAAGCCATTGTATGGTACTGGTTTCAATACTCATCACTGATTTTGTTACCACTGTTGATGTTACTTTCAAACACTCGAACGAGCCTGCCGGTGTTTCTATGGTTTCTTTAGCCTCAACTTTACGGTCTTTAATGGTTATTGTTGAGCCAAACATTTTCATGCCATTTGCCATAACTGCGATTTCTACATTACCATCAGGCAGGGTTTGCCCAACAGTCATATCAGAAGGGTATAACAATTCGTCGGAATTAACAACAACATCCATATCAGGCGAACCTTCATACTGTTCATAATTTACTGATGATGTAAAATCTTTCATATTCATATAAAATTTTCCATCATCGCACTTCACATCAAAATTGGTTGTTATCTCTTCGTCTTTTTTTCCTGTTAAAGAGGTTGCCTCAATAGAAACGACTGTTGCACCATCTTCAATCTTTTTATCCACAACTTTTTGGGTTTGGTACGAATCTTCCCTTCCCTTTTTATTGTAGAAAGTATATTCGAGTGTGTTGCCTATTTCGGTGGGATAAAAAAAGCGACATTCCTGTGCATTTGCATTTTCAGGTAGGATAATTGCCGTGGCAATGACTGCGATAAATGTTATGATAAATTTTCTCATGGTAAATTATTAGGTTATTAGATTAAAAAACAATGGCTGCAAAAAAACAAATTTGCAGCCAAAGTTTTATAATTAAGCTTAAACTATTTTACGTATTTGAAATTTTTTCCCGGATAGTAGGCCATTTCGCCAAGGCCTTCTTCAATACGGAGCAGTTGGTTGTATTTTGCTATTCTATCCGAACGGCTGGCAGATCCTGTTTTTATCTGGCCGGTATTGAGTGCAACTGCCAGGTCGGCAATTGTTGTATCTTCGGTTTCACCCGAACGGTGGCTCATTACAGCAGTATATGAATTGCGGTAGGCCAGGTTTACAGCTTCTATGGTTTCGGTGAGGCTACCAATTTGGTTTACCTTAACCAGAATTGAATTGCCAACGCTTTTGTTAATGCCGCTCTGCAACCTTTTTGTATTGGTTACAAACAGATCGTCACCTACGAGCTGAATTTTATTACCCATTTTCTCGGTCATCAGTTTCCAGCCATCCCAATCGTCCTCGCTCATACCATCTTCGATGGAGATGATTGGGTATTTTGAAACCCAGTCGTTCCAGAAGTCCACCATTTCGGCAGGTGTAAGTTTATCACCTGTTGACCATTTTAGATGATATACATTTTCTTCCGGGATGTAATATTCAGCAGAAGCTGGATCGAGTGCAAGGTAAATATCTTCACCGGGCCTGTAGCCGGCCTTTTCGATGGCTTCCAGCACAACCTTAACGGCCTCTTCATTGGATTTGAGGTTTGGCGCAAAACCACCTTCATCACCCACGTTGGTGGAGTAGCCCTGCTTTTTCAATACAGACTTGAGGTTATGAAAAACCTCGGCACCCATTCTGATAGCCTCAGAAAAAGTTGGGGCACCTACAGGCATAATCATAAATTCCTGAAAATCGATGCTGTTATCGGCATGTGATCCACCATTGAGTATATTCATCAAAGGAATTGGCAGTGTGTTTGCGCCAACGCCGCCTACATAACGATACAGGTCCTGCCCCGATTCGATGGCAGCAGCTTTGGCACATGCCAGTGAAACACCAAGTATGGCATTTGCTCCGAGGTTAGCTTTGTTTGGTGTATTATCAACTTCCATCATGGTACGGTCGATGGCCACCTGATCAAAAACATACATGCCTTCAAGTTCTTCACGAAGTATGTTGTTTACATTGTGAACTGCTTTGGTAACACCTTTACCGAGGAATTTTTCCTTATCGCCGTCACGAAGTTCTACTGCTTCGTGAACACCGGTTGAGGCACCTGAAGGCACTGCTGCGCGGCCTACTACACCGTTATCTGTTAACACATCTACCTCAACGGTAGGATTTCCTCTTGAGTCGAGGATTTGTCTTGCATGAATATTAATAATTGTGCTCATATCAATAAATTTTTTACAAAATTAAAACCTGATAATTACAAAAAAAGGACAAAGCACAGAATGCTTTATCCTTAACAATTCTTTAACACATAAGGAGATTACTCAGCTTTTTTCTCTGGTTTATCCTCATCTGCCGCTTTGTCTTCTTCGGCTGCCTTATCTTCAGCTTTAGGTTCTTCTTTTACTTCGGCCTCAGGTTTATCCTTAGCATCTGCTTTGGTTTCATCATTGGTTTCGGTCTTTACCTCCTCCTTTGCTTCCGCTTTGGTTTCCTCTTTTGTAGTTTCTACAGTAGCCTCTGCTTTTGTATCGTCTTCAACTGCAGATTCAGTTGGAGTTTCAACTGCTGCAGGTTTTTCCACTGCAGGGGCTTGAGTTTCCTGATTTTGAGCTTTTGATCCACCCGAACCTCTTCTTCTTCTTCTTCTACCGGTTGATTTTTTCTCCGGTGAAGCAGCTTCGGCCATCAGATGTTCGTTATAATCCACAAGCTCAATGAGGCACATATCGGCATTATCGCCCAAACGGTTACCCATTTTTATGATGCGTGTATAACCACCAGGCCGTTCAGCAATCTTTGTTGAAACTTCCCTAAAAAGCTCATTTACTGCATCTTTGCTTTGCAAATAGCTAAAAACAGTTCTTCTTGAGTGCGTTGTATCCTCTTTCGAGCGTGTAATCAACGGTTCAACATACGACCGTAATGCTTTGGCTTTTGCAGTTGTGGTTGTTATTCTTTTATGCAGGATCAACGAAGTAGCCATGTTTGAAAGCATAGCCTTACGGTGTGCACTGGTCCTGCTTAAGTGATTGAATTTCTTGCGGTGTCTCATTTTTCCGTTATTCCTTATCTAATTTATACTTCGAAACATTCATGCCAAATTCGAGGCTCTTTGATTTCACGAGTTCTTCAAGTTCGGTGAGTGATTTCTTACCAAAGTTTCTGAATTTGAGCAGGTCATTTTTATTGAAAGCTACCAGGTCGCCCAGTGTTTCAACGTCGGCTGCCTTGAGGCAATTTAGTGCTCTTACCGAAAGATCAAGGTCTACCAGCTTGGTTTTGAGCAGTTGCCTTACATGGAGTGAGTTTTCATCAAATTCTTCAGTAACGTTTTTCTCTTCTTTCTCAAGAGTGATTTTTTCGTCGGAGAAGAGCATGAAGTGGTGGATTAGGATTTTGGCGGCTTCCTTAAGCGCATCTTTTGGATGTATTGAGCCATCAGTTTCAATATCCATAACCAGCTTTTCGTAGTCGGTCTTTTGCTCTACCCTGAAGTCTTCAATATCAAAAGTTACGTTTTTGATTGGGGTATGGATAGCATCGATAGAGATTGTACCAATCGGGGCATTAAGTTCTTTGTTTTCTTCGGCAGGAATATAGCCACGACCTTTATTGATGGTGAGTTCGATGGAAAATTTCACTGAAGGATCCATTGAGCAAATCACAACATCAGGGTTTAAAACCTGAAAAACGCTCAGGTATTTGTTGATGTCGCCGGCTTTAAATTGCTCCTGTCCGGATATTACAACATGAATCTTTTCAGTAGAATCATCTTCTACAAGCCTTTTAAACCTGATCTGTTTCAGGTTTAGGATAATCTCCGTAACATCCTCAACAACACCCTTTATTGTAGAAAATTCCTGCTCAACCCCCTCTATCCTGATATTTGTAATGGCAAACCCTTCGAGTGATGACAGCAGAATACGGCGCAGCGAGTTACCAATGGTGATTCCAAATCCCGGCTCCAGAGGGCGGAATTCAAATTTACCACGGTAATCGTCCGATTCGATCATAATCACTTTATCGGGCTTCTGAAATGCTAATATTGCCATAATTTAAACCTTTTGGTTTTTAAGAAAAATAAGTTTGGGAAAATACTATTTTGAATAAAGCTCTACGATCAATTGCTCATTGATGTTTTCAGGAATTTCTTCCCTTTCGGGATAATTCAGGAACTTCCCGGCCATCTTATCTTCGTCCCACTCTAACCAGGCAAAACCTGCTGAACGTGAAGCCAATGATTCGGTAATTGCTTCAAGTGATTTTGATCTTTCTCTAACACCAACAACATCCCCCGGTCGAATAGCCATTGAAGGGACGTTTGTAATCTTACCATTAACTGTAATATGTCTGTGTCCAACAAACTGACGTGCGGCGGCGCGTGTAGGGGCGATGCCCAGGCGATAAACCACATTGTCGAGACGAGACTCGATAAGTTGCAACAACACTTCACCGGTTACACCCTTTTTCATCGAAGCCTTTTTGAAGGTATTACGGAACTGCTTTTCAAGAATTCCGTAGGTATATTTGGCTTTTTGCTTCTCAGCAAGCTGAATTCCGTATTCCGAAGCTTTTTTTCTTCGCTTGTTCAAGCCGTGCTGTCCGGGGGGATAACTTTTCTTTTCGTAGTATTTATCCGGACCGTAAATCGGCTCACTGAATTTTCTGGAAATTTTTGTTCTTGGCCCTGTGTATCTTGCCATTTTTATACGCTATTTTTAAATGATCATCAAGTTGAATTAAACCCTTCTGCGCTTAGGCGGACGACATCCGTTATGCGGCAGTGGAGTAACGTCGTTGATCTCGGTTACTTCAATTCCTGAAGAGTGCAAGGTTCTGATCGCAGACTCCCTGCCTGAACCGGGGCCTTTCACATAAACCTTTACTTTTCTTAATCCGAGGTCGTAAGCTGTTTTTGCACAGTCTTCGGCGGCAGTTTGAGCAGCATAAGGTGTGTTCTTTTTAGAACCTCTGAATCCCATTTTTCCTGAAGAAGACCATGAGATAACCTGTCCTGTGCTGTTGGTCAAAGTAACGATTATGTTGTTGAAAGAAGCGCTAACATAAGCTCTTCCGTAAGGTTCAACTTTAACAACTCTTTTCTTTGTACCTCTTCCTGATTTACCTGTTTTTGCCATTTTTTATTCTTTTCTATCTAAATATTTTCAAAATAAAGCAGCGGAAAAAACATTAACCTGTAGGTGCCTTCTTTTTGTTGGCAACGGTTTTTTTACGTCCTTTCCGTGTACGTGCATTGTTTTTTGTGGTTTGTCCGCGCAGTGGCAATCCAATTCTATGACGAATACCACGGTAGGTACCGATATCCATCAATCGTTTGATATTCATCTGAACTTCAGAACGCAGCGCACCTTCAACGGTATATTCATCGCTCACAAGGCCTCTGACCTTGTTTTGTTCGTCATCGTTCCAGTCTTCAACCTTTTTA
>CAYNDN010000218.1:0-8040 GCA_964395075.1 uncultured Lentimicrobiaceae bacterium
GGTGCGTGTAACTGTGATTGTTCCGTGTTTTAATCACGGAAAATTTATTCCCGAAATGCTGCACTCCGTTTTAAAACAAACCTATCCTTTTTATGAAATAATCATTGTTAATGATGGCTCAACAGACGATACTGTAGATATTCTGAAAAAAATTAAACACAAAAAAGTCAGGATTTTTCACACACCAAATCATGGACCTGCACACGCACGAAATTTTGCCATTACCAGGGCTCGTGGCGACCTTATCGTAAATCTTGATGCCGACGACATGATGGCACCCGAGTTTTTAAAACGCTGTGTTGAAATGATGGATACCAGACCAACCATCGGGATTGTTTACAGCAGGGTGAGGTGCTTTGGTTTTCGTAATGAGGAATTTGACATTCCGGAATACAGTTTTGAAAATATGCTGCGCTGGAATTGTATCGTGGCAAATGCTTGTTTCCGAAAGGCCGATTGGGAAGTTACGGATGGCTATTCATCCATTATGCATAATGGTTACGAGGATTATGACTTTTGGCTGTCGATACTTGAACTGGGCAGGGAAGTGCATAAAATTAATGAGCCGCTGATGTTTTACCGCACATACGAAAATGCCGAAAGCAGCCGCTCGGGACGAAGAAAAAAAGATCCGGCAAAAATGGAAGAAGTTGTTATCCATGCCTTCAGAAGACACCGGCAATTATATGAAAAGTCCCCTGAAGTTTATGAAGAATTTCTTCATCTGGAAAAAGTATTTTCGGTATCTCGCAATGAGCATCCCGGTTTTAACCCGACACCTCTTTTCAGTATTGTCACACCTACCAGCAGGCGCCCTGAATTGCTCATGAGAAATATCCGAAGCCTCCAAATGCAGTCATTCACCAACTGGGAACAAATTATTGTGGATGATGCCAACGACCCGGAAACACGTGAACTGGTGGAGGCGCTTGGAGAACCAAGGATCAGGTACATAGCACACACCGAACCACGGGGAGCTGCTGGAGCTTATAACACTGGAATGAAAAATGCAGCCGGAAAATTTATCAACTTTTTGGATGATGATGATGAGTACCTGCCAGGAATTCTTGAAAAACAAAAATGCACTTTTGATGAGGGTGGAAAGAACATTGGTTTTATCTGGACGGGCATCACAAGAGTGAAGGATACTGCAGCAGGGGAAGAAACCATCCGGACACAGGTGTGGCCTGCATGGTTTGAGAACCATGAATTGGGGCTGACAGTTTCAACAGCAATTGGAAATGGCTTCGGACTGAGTATCCGCAAGGGATGCCTCAAAAAAACCGGTTATTACAATGAATCGCTCAAAGTGGGTGAGGACACCGATTTCATGATGCGATTGTCAAAATACTTTGATTTCAGAACAGTTTCTGAAGTCCTGGTAAAAATACACCATGGCCACGATCAGCTTACGCATGATAAATATATCCGTGTCCGCCGGGAAAATTATGATAAAATAATCGACAGGAATTATAGCTTCCTGTCAAAACACTGGGATACAATTTATATTCACAATCATGTGTACGTAAATTTGTGCTTCGATTTAGGTGAAAAAGTTGCTGGCATCAAAGCCTTGTGGAAACTCACAAAATCATTTCCCGGCAGAAGGATCACATGGCTCAACCTGGCAAGCTATCTTCTGGAGGGAAAAGATTATGAATCGGGAAGGTTGAAAAAATGGCTTAACAAAAGCAGGTAATTTATTTAGTCACAATTTTATATTATTGAATGAACAGGATGGGCTCTTTTTTACGCAGTTTATTTAAGAAGACGGATCAAAGCAGGAATGATGTGGAGCATATCCAATTGCCACTCAGGTTGATTTCCGGGAAGCATCGGATAACTGGAAACGAGGTAAAATTTTTGTATTCAGGACACAATCGCTTTAATTTAAATATGTGGGGAGACTATCTGCTTGAGGGTTGGGAAGAGAAAATGCTACAGCCGATAAATCTGAATGAACTTAGCTTTCGAAAATTAAATCAAAAATTTCCCGATTGCGGCTTTTTACTTTTGGAAAAATCATTGTTGGGTAATCAGCATAATATTAGAATTCCTCATATCGACATACCCAACTGGATACAGACCTGGATTGATACTTCTAAACCTGTAAACGAATTGTGCAAAATCAGTAAGCCAGGATTTAAAAATGCCCGCAGGTTGATCAGGAAATATGGGATGACCTGCCAGGAAGCTAATAATCCGGAAGACCGCATATATTTTTATGAGCACATGTATTTGCCCTATCGCTGCAAAAATTCAGGTCGTTACATTAGGGAATTGCCCTATGAAGATATTTTCAGCAGCTCCCGGCCTGATCAGCTTTATTACATCAAAATGGAAGACGAGCTGATTGGTGGTGCTGTTGCAACTTTTAGTGAAAACAAAGCACATTTTGGGTTTTTAGGGATAACGGATGGTGATGCCGGATACGTAAAAATGGGCGTTATCAATGCCATGTATTATTTTCTTGCAAAGGATTTTTATCAGCGACACATCGGCAAAATGTACTTGGGTGGATCACCACCTTTTTTGGAGCACCCGCTTACACGCTACAAAATTCGGATGCGGACCCGGCATGATTCCAATCACAAATATGGCGATCACGAAATCACTTCCTGCTTTATTCTTGACAAAGAAAAAGCAATGGATGGTTTGCTTTTGACAACGCCTTTTGTTTTTCTAAAAGATGGTGAAGCGTGTAGTTTGTTTAATCCTGCAAACAGGAAATATTTAAACAATACTGAAATTCAAAAAGTATTGGAACTCTCGGGTAGGCTTGGCATAAAGAATAATTTCTGTATGAGGCCATCAGAGGAAAAACTATCCAATGAATGGAGAAAAGTGCTGTCAAATCAGGATTATGAGATATTATCACTCGATCATCTTATTCATCACAACAAGAACTTAAACAGATGAAAATACTATTTATTGACCCGCCGGGTATCAACAAGCCCTCACCCGGGATCCGACGTGGTAACCTGAGTCATGCCATAGCCCGGCTCAGTGCGCAGCTCATCGAACTGCATCACGAAGTAAGCCTGCTCGACATGATGAACCATTTTGAAAACCTGGAACTCAAGTGCATAGTTAAGGCAATGGAAATATTTAAACCGGATTTGGTTTGTTTTTCCATTCTCTCGGTCCAGTATCACAGCGCAATGGAAGCCATCAAACAAATAAAAAATGAATTTGGCTGTCCGATAGTTGCAGGTGGCACGGGTGTGGTTTGCGCCGGGGAACAGCTTTTCCGGGATAGCGATTTCAAATTGGATATTGCTGTATTGGGCGAAGGCGAACTGGTGTTGCCTGAAATAGTAAAAAATTATGAGAAAGGTGAACCCGAGAAAAATCAGGAAATAAAGGGGTTACTTGTAAACCAAAACGGAACCATAAGCAATACAGGTATTCCTGAAGTGGTTCAAAATCTCGATGCCTTTCCATTTGAGAACCTGGATGTTTTTGGCATTAAGTCAATGGGAATATTTGAGGTTATGGGTAGCCGCGGATGCATTTTTAATTGCAGTTTTTGTTTTAACCACGCCGGCCACAGGATGCGCAACCGGACCCCTGAAAAAATTATTGAAGAGCTGTTGGCTGCCAAAAAAAAATATGGCTTTAAGAGGTTCAGGTTTGTGGATGCATTTCTAAACAACGATAAAAAGTGGCTGATGAAGGTATGTAACCGGATAAAGTCTTCTGAGCTAAATGGCATGGAGTGGGAGGCCAACGGTATCAGGGCCGACCACCTTGATGATGAGGTGTGTAAGGCAATGGTTGATGCCGGCTGTAAAATGGTGGGCATTGGAGTGGAAACGCTCCATCCCGGGGTTTATAAAAAAGTGCGCAAAGGGGCGCCCATTGAAACGCTCGAATCGGGAGTGAAAATTGCCGTGAAACATTTTCCGCGGGTAGTTAGTTACATGATCATCGGCCTGGAAGACGATACCCTCAAAAAGGCTTTGTACTCCTACCGCCGCATTAAGAAGCATAGAACATCGCACCTGCTCTATTGTATGGCCTTGCCATTTCCGGGAACACGACTCGAAAGCTATGTAAAAAAGCATGGCAAACTGATTCGATCAGTTGAGGACTCCATGTTGATTTTTGCAGGTGATGATGCCCACATATCTTTCGAAACTCCTGAATTTTCTTTGATAGATAGGAAAAAGGCTTTCAAAATCATTATGGTAAAAGAGTTCAGATATATAGCCTGGACATCGGTAAAATACCCAAAGGAATTGTGGCAATGGCTCAAACTTGCCCTTAAATACGACACTTTGCGGCTTCCGATCCATCTTTTTAAAATCTGGAAGCAGGACAAAAAACTCAAAAAACTAATCAGCAAACCTCAAACTTTTGTTGACTATATCAATTACGAGAGAATCCCAGACGGGACTTGGGGATTATCATTAAGTAAGGGCCTTAGTAAAAATTAGTTTGAAAGTTCGGGCTTAAATTTTTTAATTGATCTTATCGAAACATTAAAATGAAAATCATCACAAAGAAAATCATCTCAATCATCGGCCTGTCGGTTTCCATCTGGCTTTTGGTGAGGCTGCCGGCCTACACCGATTTGGCAATTCAATATTTGGAACAAAATTTCAGCCCCGACGGGCAAATTGATATTTATGCTAAATCGTTCCTCATATTGGGATATGTTCTTTTTTGTAGCTGCATACTCATTTACTCCATCCTGATTTTATCCAACACCAGGCAGCGGTTTTCCCACTATATTTCCGTAAGGACTTCCCGGTTTTTCAATGCAATTTTTGATCTTACAAAAGCAAAAACGTTTTTCTTTTCTGATGTTAGTGCCGCATGTACAAAACTCAATGTCCTGATATTTGCTGTGAGCACGATTATCGGATTTTTACTAATTCTCATATTCCTTTTTTTCGGCTTCCCCCAATATGAGGGCTTATTTGAAGATATTTTTGCCGTAATCACTTTGGTGGCAATTATTCTTTTGCTAATTGCCGCTTTCAGGGCACACAGGTTAGATGTCGACAGCGTAAAACAGAAAAAAATCAGGCGCGTCTTGCTGGTGATTTCTGCGCTGTTATTTCTTTATCTCGGAGAAGAGGTAAGTTGGGGGCAGCATATTTTTTATTGGGAAGCCACTGGCATTTTTGAGAAATACAACGATCAGCAGGAAACCAATTTGCACAATTTTATCAACCCTGTGATGCCTTTGTTTTATCTCGGTTTTGGCCTTACTTCATTTGTTGTGCTTTTTCTTGTGTGGTTCTTTCCCGGCCCGCGTCTGACGATGGTTCATAAAATATTGATCCCTCCACCCTCATTTTTTGTGCTTACTTTCATTATGACAAGTTTGAGTTTTTTGGGGCAAAGCGAGCTCTTTGAAGCGCTGTTTTCACTGTTTGCATTTTTGTATGGTGTGAGGATAATTTTCATCATAGAAAATTGCGATCAAAAAACGAATTTCAAATTATATCCGGATAGCCGGAGGATTGAAGAAAGGATGAAATATATGGAAAAAAACAAGCTGAATATTTTTGCAGAAAATGAAAACCAGGGAAACAAATAATCCACAAACTTCATTATTGGAGATTCAATGACCAACTCAATCATTAAAACAATTCGAAGCTTTTGGAAAAGGCTTCGCTATTTAACCTCTTTCATCAAAGAGCTGGGAGGCTTGCATGTATTCCTTGTGAAAATTATTAAGGTACTCTTTGAGGATGGTGTAAAAGGTGTGATTTTCAAAACCACATACATCATAAAACATTCCGGCCTCACCTCATCAATAATTATTGGCACAAAAGAGTATCACCGATGGATCGCAAAATACGATTGCCTGAATGATGAAACGCGGCAGAAAATTTCCGAAATACAATTAAAATTCAAAACCAGGCCACTCATTTCTGTCATTATGCCCACCTATAACAGCAATCCCAAATGGCTTGCTGAGGCCATCGAATCGGTGCGCAAACAGATTTATCCGCATTGGGAATTGTGCATTGCCGATGATGCTTCAAGCGATCAGCGCGTTATTAAAATTCTAAAAGATTATGCGCAGAGCGACCCGCGCATCAAAGTTGAATTCCGCAACGAAAACGGGCATATTTCGGCAGCTTCCAACAGTGCCATCCAAATGGCAACCGGCGATTTTATTGCCTTGCTCGACCACGATGATGTGCTTGCAGAAGATGCATTATTTCAGGTGGTTCATACAATCAACCAAAACCCGGAGGTTGCTCTTATTTATTCTGATGAAGATAAACTCGACAAAAAAGGCCGCAGGAATGATCCATATTTTAAATGCGACTGGAACTATTACCTTTTTTTAGGGCAGAACTTTATCAATCATCTTGGGGTTTACAAAACTGAAATTGTAAAAAAAATCGGCGGATTCCGCATGGGTTTCGAAGGTTCGCAGGATTACGATCTTGCCCTGCGTTTTATCGAACAAATCGAAACCACACAAATCCTTCACATTCCGCGGGTTTTGTATCACTGGCGACAGCACAACGAAAGTGCCGCCGAAAAATCGGACAACAAACCTTATGCTGCATTAGCCGGACAACGGGCATTGGTGGGGCATTTCGGAAGAACCGGCATTGCAGCCGAAGTCGAATTGCAACCAACGCTGTATTATCGTATCCATTTCAAACTTCCGCCCAATCCGCCGCCGGTAAACATTATTATCCCAAGCAAAAACAACCATAAGCTGCTCGAGGGATGTGTGCAAAGTATTTTATCAAAAACCGATTATCCAAATTTTGAACTGCTCGTGGTTGACAACAATTCGGACGATCAACAAACTTTGGCATATTTTGATGAATTGCAAAAAACAGAAGGGGTTACTACTTTAAAAGATGAAAAGCCATTTAATTTTTCGGCCATCAACAACAGAGCGGTTGGCGTTGCAAAAAGCGACTTCGTTCTTTTGCTCAACGACGACACCGAAGTAATAACCTCCGATTGGTTGACGGAAATGATGAGCATAGCCTTGCAGCCCGGCGTTGGGGTCGTTGGCGCAAAACTTTTGTATCCTAACCAAACCATCCAACATGCCGGCGTGGTTCTTGGCATTGGCGGAGTGGGCGGGCATGTGCATAAAAGAATGAGTGTGAAAAATCACGGCTATTTCGGCAGGGCTGCACTATTGCAGGAATTTTCGGCAGTTACCGGCGCATGCCTGCTGATGAGGAAAGATGTATTTGATGAAGTTGGCGGCTTAGATGAAGTTAATCTTGCTGTGGCTTTCAACGATGTTGACCTTTGCCTCAAAATCCGTGAAAAAGGTTACCGGATAGTTTTTACTCCTTTTGCCCAATTGTACCATCACGAAAGCGTTTCGCGCGGCAATGACCTTGATGCAGACAAAGTTGAAAGGTTTAACAAAGAGAATGATTTCATGAAGAAAAAATGGGGTGATAAATTGAAAAATGACCTGGCCTACAATCCCAACCTGACTTTGAAAAGAGAAGACTTCAGCCTGGCCTGTCCGCCGCGTTTTAAATGTTAGTTATTGTGATAAGAAGGCAGTGGGCAGTAGGCAGTGGGCAGTGGGTGGTAAGCAGTGGGCAGTCAGCAGTGGGCAGTAGGGGGTTCTGATTTTCAATTTGTCCACAAAAATAACTTAATCTGTTTTGGTTTTTGACTAAAAATTCGTGTCATTAAAAATCATTGCTACTTTTGCTAAGGCATTAATAAGGCGATTCAACAGTAAAAATGAGTACACAAACAACAGGTAAAACCAATGCAGTTGCAATAAGCTTCGACTGGCTGTGGCGATATTTCCCTTTGCGCCGCTCCACCAAAGAGGAAATCAAATGGATACTGTTTACCTTGTTTCCGTTCGCTTTTAAAAAATGGGTGATTTACCTCAACTGGAAAAGTGCACGGGTTTATCGCAACAATACACTCACCATTTTTAAGGGAGAGTTCTGGATGCGGAAGCTTCACCGCTCATACCCCATACAGCTATACAAACCCCCGTGCGAAAATCCGGTAACCAGGCATGAAGTGAATGAGCTTGCGGTGGTTATTCATGCTTTTTACCCTGACATC